>JANOKE010000938.1:0-12180 GCA_031419135.1 Gemmatimonadaceae bacterium | reverse complement strand
GGGCGACTCCCGACACGAACAACGATTCGGCCACCCGAAAGTACTGTCGCCATGTCTCGTCGACACTCGCCGGATCGAGACGATACCGCTCAAACTGCTCGGCAATGAGGCCGTCGTTGAAGACGCTGGTGATCGCAGATTCGCTCATCATTGATACTATGGCTCTTCGGGGAAATGTGTGGGTAAAAACGGCGCAATCCGAGGGGTCCGGTAGCCGGATTTGATTCGCGAATTGGGTGCTGGCGTGGGGGCGGGCCGTCGAGAAGTGCGTGAGTGGACGCGCTGGAGAGCGGGAGTGAGCACAATTCGCGTCATCCAACGTCGCTGCTACGGCATCCGCGATGAGCACTCTCTCCATCTCAAAATCCTTTCGTGCATGCTCCCGCCGCTCCCCAGGCTCTCAAAACCCGTAAGATCACCAGCGCGAAATCCCGAAGAGACTGAATACAGAAGTCTTACCGCAGAGGACGCAGGGGTACGCAGGGGGGATCATGTCGCGGTTATGGCGGAGCACCGCGGCGGACACACGATACGTTTGATGATGTCTCACTCCTATCCGTCCTCTGCGCCCTCCGCGTACCCTGCGGTAAATAGTTTGCAGTGAACAGCCCACAGGGCCGCTCGGGAACCTCAGCAGGTTGCCTTTTTTCACGCCAAAAAGAGAATGAACCGCGAAGTGCGCCAAGGATGTGTATGAATCAACTTTGCGAACTTTGCGAACTTCGCGGTTCAATTGTCTGGGGAAGCGGAGCTGGGATCCATGAGGAGGAGGACCCCCGAATCAAGTTCTACACAAGCACCCTGCCGTCAAGTGCCTGCCCTTGACGCACGCGTTTTACCCACACGATTCCATGAAGAGCCGATACTATTGTATCACTGTTCGTCGGTCGACGCGACTCTCCATCGGATCCCACGTGACTCCGAACCTCGTCCGCATCCCTGTCGTGTCGCGCGGCGACGCCTTCAACGTCTGGCTGCGGGTGGCGCTGCAAAGTTTCGGCGGGCCGGCGGGACAGATCGCTGTTCTGCATCGTCTGATCGTGGAGGAGAAACGGTGGCTGAGCGAGCAACGCTTTCTCCACGCGTTGAGCTATTGCATGCTCCTGCCAGGTCCCGAGGCACAGCAACTGGCGACGTATGTGGGGTGGCTGCTCGGCGGTGTTCGGGGTGGCCTCGTTGCCGGCTGCCTGTTCATTGCGCCCGGGTTCCTGACGATTCTGGCGCTTAGCCTGCTATACACGGGCTACCACGATGTCGGTGTCGTGGCCGGCGTGTTCTACGGTCTCAAACCGGCCGTCATTGCCGTGGTGCTCGAGGCAGTCGTACGGCTGCGCCGTCGCGCACTCACCGAACGCGCCGCCGTCGTGATCGCGCTCGGCGCCTTTGTCGCCATCTTCGTATTCCGTTTGCCGTTTCCGTTGATCGTCCTGCTCGCCGCAGTCGCGGGCGTGGCGCTCTGGAGGCGCCGTGAGTCTGACACAACGGATCCTTCGGACGCCGAGTTGGCGTTGAATGTCCGTCCGTCATTCGTGGCCGCCTTCGGCACGACGTGCGTCTGGCTGACCATCTGGTTAGCGCCACTCGTGGCGCTCGCCGCGATCATGGGTCCGCAACACATCCTCGTCCGCGAAGGGGTGTTCTTCAGCAAGGCCGCGATTGTGACCTTCGGTGGGGCGTACTCGGTTCTGTCGTACGTCGCCCAGCAGGCGGTCGAGACGTATCACTGGCTCACGCCGCAGCAAATGCTGGACGGCCTTGGGATGGCCGAAACAACTCCCGGGCCGCTGATTCAGGTCGTGCAGTTCGTAGGTTTCATGGGCGCTTATGCGAACCCCGGCCGCCTCACGCCTGTTACGGCAGGCATCCTCGGGTCGATCGTCACCACGTGGGTCACATTCGTGCCGAGCTTCCTGTTCATCTTCGTCGGTGCGCCCTTTGTCGAATACTTGCGACGAAACCGGACACTGACGGCTGCGCTCCGCGGCATCACGGCGTGTGTGGCAGGGGTCGTGTTAAACCTCGCGATCTGGTTTGCGCTGCACACGCTCTTCGGCGACGTACGGCCGCTGGAGTACGGTCCGTTCCACCTCGTCGTCCCGACGCTGAGATCCGTGGACTGGGGTGCGTGCGCTATTGCCGCCGCTGCGATCCTGGCGATTTTTCGCTGGCGAGTCGGCATGCTGCCAACGCTCGGGGGCGCGGCCATTGTCGGCGTGCTCCTCCGTTTATAGCGACGCCCGCTTGCGCTGCAACCTCAACTGGCGGGCTTGGCCAACAGCGCAATGCGCTCCCGTTTTGACACGACCACGCCGCCAGCCGGCTCGATAGTGATCGCGAATAACACGGCCTCGCCAACCGGCACTCGCGCATCGACAGGAACGAACACCTCGCGTGCTCCGGCGGGGATGTCGAACACACCGCCATCAACCGGATAGCGCTGATCGCGCCGCTTGTCGAAGATCCACAGCTGATATTGCCAACGCGTACGGTCGTTGGGTTGGAGCCCCGTAATGCGCATCACGCCGCGTTGGGCGCGTGTACTCCACACCACATCGCCAGTGGCTCCGATTGCACTGCTGTCGCTGGACGTGCTCCACGCCAAGCGCGTGAGCGCACTGTCCGCGGCGAGCAACGAATCGCGAAGCACCGCCCCGTTCGGCGCGACAAGAGCCTGCGAAGCGGACGTACCTGGTGACGTGAACCGCCCGCCAACCCACACCGTCAGCACCGCCGCCGCGGCCAGCCAGCCCCCCCAGCTCACCAGGCCACGGCGCGGCGTGGCGGCCGTGATCGGCACCGCAGGACGTGCGACGACACCCGGCAGGTGCGTCGTACGCACGAAGGCCTCGCCTGCCTTGGTAATGCGCTCGGCGAGTGCCGGCGGCAACGCATCAGTGGGTGTTCGTGCATCGAATGCCATCGCCGCCGTGAGTTCGGCAGCGGCCGCCTCCCATTGTTGTGCATCCGCGAGCGCCTGTTCTTCGCGATCGGTCACGAGTCGTCCCTCTCATCATGGGCACCGGCGCCGGTGTTGTTCAGCAGGTCGCGGGCGCGCTTGAGCCCTCGACGTATATGCGATTTCACGGTCCCGAGCGGCGTCTCCGTCTCGCGAGCGATCTCTTCGTGCGTTCTCCCTTCCAACAGTGACAGTTCAAGCATGCGACGCTGCGCTGCGGGCAACTCTCGCAGCACGGCTCGCGCACGGTCGGAGCGTGTCGTGCGATCCATCGCCTGCGCAATATCTGCGGCGCGGTCATCGGCCACATCGTGCTCGTCGGACAGCGGCTCCAGCTCCGGCAATCGCTGACGACGGCGCATTCGGTCGATCAACCGACGCCGAGTGACCATGGCGACCCATCCCGACTCCGTTGCGCGCATGACATCGAACCTGGCCGCACTGCGCCACAAATCGATGAACACGTCCTGCACCGCGTCCTCGGCGTCTTGTGCGTCCGACGACCAGCGACGAACCAACGACCACACCAACGGGCCATACCGCGCCACACACTCGCGTACGGCTCCCTCGTCGCCCATCGCAATGCGCGGCAGCAACGGTTGGGCCTGCGCGCCCGCCTCGTCCGCTGTCACCAGTGCGAGATGTGCCCGGCCCGAATCAGCATTGATGCGTTTGGGTTCGTCCATACGTATTCGAGGGGTCCGGGTCATGCACGCTCCACCAGGCGTAACCGACAAGCTGCATGATACCGTTCGTCGAAGCCAGCACTCTGGATGCAGGAATCAGAACTTTACGTCCAGCGTGGCAAACACAGCCCGTACGGGCAGCACGAAGTACCGCACGCTTCCCGATCCGCTTACCGACCCGCTGCCGAACTTCTGCGTGTCTCCCAGGTTCGCCCCTCGCACGGCGAGTGCATACCGCGACCATGCCGCGCGTGCCGCCGCATCCACGACATAGTAATCGGGGAGCACGCGATCCAGACTGCTGGTGTTGTCCAGGAAGGCGCGCGATTGATAGCGGCCCTCCACGGTCAGCGTCAGCACGCGCGTTGCCGACACTTCGACCCGATGGGCGCTCAGGAATCGTGGCGTGAGCAGCGGCTCGACGTTGCGTCGCACCACCGGTGCTCCGCGTGACGAATCCGTGAACGCACGAATACGATTCGTGCTCCACGCCGCGTTCCCCGCCAACAGCAGACGCGGCGCGACCAACCAACGTCCGTCCACTTCGACACCGCGCCGGTAGCTCTCGCCCACGTTGCGCCGCAGCACCGATCCCGATGCGGTCGGAGCGCCGATGCGCGCAATGTCGTTGCGAAACTCCATGCTGTAGATATTCGCATGCAGCGAGCGCCCGGCATCCGACCAGTTCACACCAACCTCCGCGTCGCGTACCGACTCGGGCTTTACCCGGGTGAAGTCGCCATAGTCGGCCACGTTGCCGACGTTGAGATCGTCGTCGCCCGCGAACAGGTCACTGCGCGTTGGTTCGCGCGTGGTGATCCCGTACGATGCGAACGCGCTCCACGCGCCGTCCAACCGCACAGTCGCTCCAACCCTGGGATTGAAAAACGTCCAGTCAATGCTGCGCGCATCGATCCCGGCGCGCGCGTCGGGTGCATACCGAAAGCGCGTCCAGCGCGTTTGCACATCGGCGAACCAGCGCACGCGGCCGCGGTCGAGTGACGCCTTGGCAAACGCACTGGCGTCTTGTTTGTGACCGGTGTTGTCATACAACGCTGCCGAGAGATCGGGTCGCAGGAATGCCCGATGCGCGCGCTTGTACGTATTGACATTCACTCCGAGATGCAGTTGGACATTGCCGTGATCGACATTTACGGCGCTTGTCGCGCCGTACCAGTCGTGCGCCAGACCAAAGCGATAGCGGTCGGCCCCGTCGAAGTAGTCGTAGTTGCCACTGGCCGAGTTGCGATACACTGTGGTGCTGACGGTGGCGTCGTTTGACAGCACGCGCGAAACCGACAGCGCCAGCAACTGCTGACCGAACTTGTCCAGTTCATCGGGCGCCAGCGGATTATAGCGCCGGTTCTGTCGCAACTCGGCCACCGTCGCACCGGTGTACGAAAGCGTATCAGCCAGCAGCCCCGCCAGTACCGTCGCCTTCACGATCGTGCGGGCGCCAAACCAGCCGGCCCCCACAAACGCCGAGCGCCCCATCACACCACTGTGATCGCGATAGCCGTTGGTGCGCAGCGCGCTCGCGCGCCCGAACACCGCAAAGCGACTGTCGGTGAGCCCCGAGTGGAACGACGCGCTGGCCCGCCGGGCGCCGAATGAACCGAGTTGCACGCTGGCGTCACCGCCGGCTTCCTTGATCGCAACTGGCATGGTCTCGAAGTTTATCGAACCCGCGAACGACGCGGTGCCCGCCGTACTCGTACCCACGCCTCGCTGCACCTGGACCGATTGCACATTCGCCATGAGATCGGCAAAGTTCGCGAAATAGAGAACTTGGTCCTCCATGTCGTTGAGCGGAATTCCGTCAATGGTGATGTTGATGCGTGTTTGGTCGAGGCCTCGCAATCGCAGGTAGCTGTAGCCCCACTGGGTGCCCGTTTCCGTGTGCGCGGTCAGCGACGGCGACACGCCTTGCAGCAACAACGGCACATCCTGTCCGAAGTGGCGCTGTGTGATGACGTTTTGGCGAATCGTCGTCTGCGCAATGGGTGCCGATTCACCCGCGCGAATAGCCGAAACCAGCACGCGTTCAATACGCTGTCCGGAATCGGCGCGCGCACTGCTGTCGCGACGCACGGGAGGAACCGTTTGGGCGGCGGCCGCTGTGGGCAGCCAGACGATGACCGCGGCAGCGGCCAGCCAACTCGGGCGCCAGCGGCGCGCCTTGATACGTTCGAACATGGATGGACTCCCTACGCCGGTACGAACCGGATCAGGTTCTGCGGGACTCTCTCAGCCTGCGCGCGACAGTGCGGCAGGCACCCCGGTCTTGTGCCTTCAAGTTATCCATCTGGTCGACGCGCGCGCTACCTTCACCGTCATGTTTGACGGCCTGTTCGATCTCTGCGCCTGGCTCATTGCGCACGGCAGTTCCTGCGCCGAGCTGTTCGGATTCATCACCGGCGTGCTCAACGTCTGGCTGGTTACCCGCGAAAATATCTGGAGCTGGCCATTCGGCGTGCTCAACGCCGGCTTTTACATCGTTGTGTTTGCGCGGACGGGTCTGTACTCGGATACCGGCCTGCAGGTTGTTTACCTGACGCTTTCGTTCTATGGCTGGTGGCACTGGGCGCGGGGTGATGCGTCGCGCGCCCCGGTGGTGGTCACTCGCGCCTCCGTTCGGCTTCTGTTGCTCCTGACCGCACTGTTCATCGGGATCTGGTTCGTGCTGTACGCCATCACATCGCGCATTCCCGGAGTCGCGCTGCCGCGGCTTGACGCCGCCCTCGTAGCGGTAAGTCTCATTGCGCAATGGATGATGACGCGAAAGCTGCTGGAGAACTGGCTGCTCTGGATCGTCGTCGACGTCGTTTATGTTCCACTGTTTATTCTTCGTGGATTGCGGCTGACTGCCGCGCTGTACACAGTGTTCCTTATCCTCGCTATCATTGGACTGGTGCAATGGCATCGATCCGCCAATCGAACGAGTCGACTCCCGCTACGCGCATCGTCCTGACGGGCTCCGAGTCCGTGGGCAAAACCACGCTCGCCGGACAGCTCGGCGCTCACTTTGGCGCAGCGGTCGTGCCGGAGTTTGTGCGTGACTACGCGATTGCCAAGGGTGCGCCGTTGGACTTCCGTGATCACGGCCCCATTGCCAAGGGGCAGATGGCGCTCGAAGACGAATATCTGGCACGCGCCCGGGAACGGGGAGACACCCTGTTGATTCACGATACCGACCTCGTTAGCACCGTCGTGTATTGCCATCATTACTTCGGACGCTGCCCGGCGTTTATCGAAGAGGCAGCTGTGGCCCGTCGCCCCACCCATTACCTGCTGCTCGATATCGATACGCCGTGGGTCGCCGACGGCGTTCGCGATCGCGGCCACCGACGCGCCGAGCTGCAAGCCCTGTTCGAACTCACACTATCGCGTCTGGAAGCGCCATTCACACCCATTCCCGGCGACTGGACCGCTCGCCTCGCTCAAGCGATTCAAGTGATCAACTCTCTCCTCGCGTGATTCATCCCTCACGTACTCTCTACTCTGTTCAGTACTCAGTACTCTGTTTAGTACTAAGTACTCTGTTCAGTACTCAGTACTCTGTGAATCGTACTTCGTACTTCCTACTTCCTACTCCCTACTATCTCCACAGAGATCCCCCCGTTCGACGTCCGTAGCATGGTCTCAAACCTGAGGCGGGTCGGCGCTGCCAGTCGGCGATCGGGGATGAGCATGCCAAGGCGCCAATCCCGGCCGCCGGCGCGCACAATGTCACCCAATCGCGCGTAAAGCGATCGCAAGTCGGATCCTTCACTCACCCGCAGGCCATACGGAGGATTGGTCAGCACCAAACCGCGGCTGCCGAGCGCGGCGAGATTTACCGCCGAGAGCGGACGCTGTTCGATCTCGATGTCAGCCGACACGCCAGCCCGTTCCGCATTGGCGCGCGCCGCGTCGCAGGCACCGGCATCTCGATCGCTCATGAGGATTGGCACGCCCACCGACGGCCGCCCGAGCGACCGCGCGTTGTCGCGGTGCGTGATTACCCACGCCGGATCCACGCCCGGCCAACGCTCGAGAGCGAATCGACGGGTGAGTCCGGGTGCCATGGCGCGCGCCCGCAACGCACCCTCAATGCCAATGGTGCCCGACCCGCAGAACGGATCGACCAGCGGCATGTCGCCTTGCCACCGACACGCGGTGAGCATGGCCGCCGCCAACGTTTCCCGTAACGGCGCCTTCGCAACCGCTTGCCGCCATCCGCGCCGATGCAGCAGGTCGCCCGATGTGTCGAGACTGATTGTGCACGTGTCGTGCTCGAGTCGCACAATGATCAATTGTGTTGGCTCCGCAGCATCCAGCGTGATATCCGGCTGGTCATGCTCATGCCCGTCCGGTTGCTCCTCATCACGCGCCCGGGCCAGCACAGTGACGGTCTTCACCACGCCCATGACACTGCGGCCTACGCGTTCGGCCACGGCATCCGAGTGGTAGAGTCGTGACTTCCGGCACGTGACCCGGAATCGCACACGCGCACCGGGTGCGATGCAGGTCGACCATGGTATGCGCGCTGACTGCTTCTCGAGCGTCGCGAAGTCGCGCGCCGTGAACACGGCCACACGCACCAGCACGCGCGTGGCGAGGCGCGACCACAGGTTCACGTGCAACAGATTGTCCAGCGACGCCCGAAAGGCGACACCGGCCGGACTCACCTCGCCGATTGGAACCGCGAGTCCGCTCAGTTCCTCGGCCAGCAGCGGTGCCACGCCTGGGGCGGCAATGGCGAAGGCATCAAACGACGCAACGGCCGTGTGCCGAACGTTATGCGGCGGCACCCAACTTCCGATGCCAACGCAGGGGCGGACACGACCGCGCGCCACGAGCCAGCAAGAGGCGATAGAACGCCGTCGCATCGAGCGGCGGCGCGAACAGATAGCCCTGCCCCAGCTCGCACCCGAGCTGTCGAAGTGCGGCGCGTTGCGCCTCCGTTTCGATCCCCTCTGCCACGGTACTCAGCCGCAGCGAGTCCGCGAGCGCCACAATTGCACTGGCCAGCACCGGACCGTCGCCTCTCTGGTCGATGACTTCCACGAACGACCTGTCGATCTTCAGAATGTCGATCGGATATCGTTGCAGGTAGCTGAGGGAAGAATAACCGGTCCCGAAATCATCGATAGCCAGCGACACGCCAAGTTGCTTCAACGCGGTCAGACGCGCGACGGACAAATCGGTGTCGTGCATCAACATGCTTTCGGTGAGCTCGAGCACCAGATACTGCGGGTCGAGCCCCGAGTCCCTCAGCGCATCGCGCACGTCATCCACGATTCCGGGTTCCCGCAGCTGGCGACTCGAAAGGTTGACTGAGATCCGCATGGGCTTTCCCCGCTCCTCTTCCCACTCCCGTGCCGTCTGGCAGGCACGTCGCAGGACCCAGCGACCGATCAACACGATCAGTCCGGTTTCCTCCGCAATGGGAATGAACAGACTGGGAGGCACGATCCCTCGATTGCGACACGCCCAGCGGACAAGCGCTTCCGCGCCGACGATCTCGCCCGAATCGAGCTGCACGATCGGTTGAAAGTGCAACAGGAATTCCTCGCGTTCGATGGCTGTCCGCAGGTCGGCTTCGACCACCAGGCGCTCGAGAGCCGCCGCATGCATCGCCGGCTCGAAGAATACGCGCTCGCCCTTCCCTCGCGTCTTTGCCACGTACATCGCGACATCCGCGTTGCGGACCAGCTCGTCGGCGCTTTCTCCCCCGGACGTCCCCGCAATGCCTATACTGGCGCTCACGAATACGTCCTTCCCGTTCAACGTGAACGGTTTCGCGAGCGCCAACGCGATCCGATCGGCCACGACGTTCGCATCGTCCACCCGGGTGGAGTCTTCCATGAGGATCGCAAACTCGTCACCGCCCAGTCGAGCGACGAGATCACTGTCGCGCACGCATCGCGCCAGTCGACGCGACGCTTCGATAATCAGTTGATCGCCAACGGCGTGCCCCAGCGAGTCGTTGACCGTCTTGAAGTTGTCGAGATCGAGCACGATCACGCTCACCGGCTGTTGGAGCCGAACGGCCCGGGTCAAGGCGTGCCCTACCTGATACAGGAACAGGGACCGGTTGGCGAGGTCCGTGAGCGGATCACTGAATGACTGGTGTCGGTACTGCTGCTTGAGCGCGTTCTCTTCGGTGACATCCCGCGTGTTCAACACCAGTCCCTGAACCACCGGATCGAGCAGTCGGTTGGTGCCGATATTGACCACCGGTATCCAATCGCCATTGGCATGCGCGATTCGCCACTCGCGCTGATTTGCTGGGCGGGAACTCGTCGCAGGCGGTTCGGGTGACTGCGAGATTTCGGCTAAAAACAGCTCGGCGGTCTCGACGTCATCCGCATGGAGGAGGCTTGTGAGCCGCGTTCCCACCAGCCGCGACGGTTCGTATCCCAGCACGGTCGCGACAGCGGGACTCACGAACGTCACGATTCCGCGCTCGTCGAGGATCGTAATGACATCGCTGGAGTGCTGCGCCAGCGCCAGAAACCGCGCCTCGAGGTTTTTTGCCGTCGCCTCGCTCTCCTCGCGAACCGAACCGCGGGTCGCCGCGAGCAGTCGCGCGAAGGCCAGGATCGCGAGTGTCATGGTGCCCACCACCAGCACGCCTACCGTGAGCGGCGCCTGCGCCGGCCACGCGTCAAGGAGCACCGCGAAGCCCGTCAGGGCCGACACATACGGCAGAACATCGCTACCTATGCGCGCGCGCGGCGGCGGTTCTTCCGATCCACGCAATAACACGTCGGCGGGAGCGGACATCAGTGGGTTTGGGGGCGCGAGCGGACGCTGCCGGCACCTACACGAGGTGAACGACATACGTTCGGTGCCATCTATGATTGGATTGGCACCAGGGACGGTCAACCGACCCTACAGTGACGCGTCGGGGGCCGATGCCGTCACGTCGCAGGCTCGACCTCGGCTCGCAAGCGAGCCGGTGCCCGACGGCGGACGAATCGGAGAGCAAACAGGCCGACGAAGACCGCCGCATACAGGATCGGCTCCGTCTTGTCCTTTTTGACGGCCCACATGAAATGGATACATCCCGCCGTCGCCGCGACGTAGACCAGTCGATGCAGACGGTTCCACCGCTTTCCGCCCAGCCGACGGATCCACCCCTTGGTGGACGTGATCGCCAATGGCACCAACAGCAGAAACGCTGTCATGCCGACGGTGACGTACAAGTGCTTGAGCACGTCTTTCACGATGTCGTCGACATCAAAAAAGTTGTCCAGCCCGATGTACACATTCAGGTGCAACACGGCGTAGGCAAACGCGGCGAGTCCGAGAAAGCGGCGCTCGCGGATCAGCCAGCCCCACCGCGTGAGCGACACCAGCGGCGACACGGCCAGCGATCCGGCCAGCAGTCGCAGGATCCATCGACCCGTTTCATCTTCCAGCCTTTCGATGGGATTGGCGCCCAAATCCCCCATCACGCCACGCGCAATCATCCACGCGATGGGTGACAACACCAGCACCCAAAGCGCCGGTCGAATCCAGCGACGGACCATCAATAATTCTTGCGCAGGTCGAGGCCTGTGTACAGCGACGCGACCTGGTCGGCATAGCCGTTGAACGGCAGCGTCGGAATCTTGAGGAACTGGCCGATACGGCGTTCTTTCGCCTGACTCCACCGCGGGTGATCCACCGTGGGATTCACGTTGGCGTAAAAGCCGTACTCACCTGGATTGACATCGTTCCAGGTGGTATTCGGCATCTTGTCCGTGAACCGAATCTTCACGATGGCTTTGACCCCCTTGAATCCGTACTTCCACGGCACAACGAGTTTCACCGGCGCCCCATTCTGATTGGGCAACGGCTTGCCGTACATGCCGGTGGCCAGAATCGCCAGCGGGTGCATCGCCTCGTCCATGCGGAGCGCGTCTTTGTACGGCCACGGCAGCGCCGGAAATTCCTGACCCGGCATGCGTCGCGGATCGTACAACGTGGTGAATTCCACGAATTTCGCGCTGGGCAAGGGTTCGCAACGCGCGATCACGTCACGCAGTGGTGTGCCCTGCCACGGGATCACCATAGACCACGCCTCTACGCATCGATGCCGATAGATGCGATCCTGCACCGGCAGCCCCCGGAAGAGATCGTCGAACCCGAACGACTTTGACTTCGCCACCAACCCCGTCACTTCGATGGTCCACGGCTTCGGTTTGAAGCCCTTGGCCATCTGCTGCGGATCGTCCTTGCTGGTCCCGAACTCGTAGTAGTTGTTGTAGCTGGTGGCATCTGCTTCGCTGGTGAGCTTCTCCTCCTGCCAACCAACGAATGGGGCGGCGTGCAACACCGACGGCGCCACCAGCGCACCCAGCGCGAGCGCACCCGCGGTGCCGACAAACTGACGTCGGCCGAGGTAGATCGACTCCGGCGTAATGTCGGAGGACGCAATGTCGTCTGAGCGGCGGATGAGCATAGAGGGCGGGTAGAGAGTGGCTACAACATCATAAATTGGAGACTGGAGACGGGAGAATAAAGAAGGGAGACTGCCAACCGGCTGGACGTCTCCCTTCTCCCGTC
>JANOKE010000937.1:0-1634 GCA_031419135.1 Gemmatimonadaceae bacterium | reverse complement strand
GACCACGGGTCCCGTGTACTGAGTGCCAAGACCCGCGCCCTCAGACGCTTCGAAATCCGCGACGGTCGGACCGGTCGCAGACGAAATGGTTGTGGACGCAGACGACAGCGCCAGCTTCGCCGTTTTGGCAACGGTCGCGCCAAGGTTATGCGCGACGGTACACGTGAGCGTGCCCGGCGACGATGGCGGTTCAACGTTGCAGTTCTGGGCCGACGCTGGATTGGCGACGACGGCGACGAGCGCAAGGGATCCTATCAGCAGCAAACGACGATTCATGGATTTCCTCTCCGAGTCCTTCCAGCGGGATAGGTGGCGCGTCGACGGAAGGGGCCGCCGCGCCGTGCTTCGATCAGAGCGCGGTGATATTGAAGGTCAATGGCATCGTGTAGGCACCTGGTCCGTCCGTGGTCCACACCCACTTCACTTTGAAGCAGATCTGCCGTTGCGTGCTGGCCGTGGCGGCGCCGCTGGCAATCATGCTTTGGGCGACCGGTACGGCCGGCAGCGACGTGTACGCCGCGCCGCACGTCCCCACCACGGCGTTGGTCGAGTAGGCTACGTTCGTTGCCGCTTTCGTCGATGCGGTGAAGGTCGCGGGGTACGTGAACGTCACCGAGTACAGTGTGTTCGACTTGGCGGTGAGCACGGGCCCGGTGAATTGATTGCCAAGGCCCACTCCTTCTCCCGCCTCAAAATCCGCCACCGTGGGTCCGGTGGCTGTCCCGATCGTTGTCGACGCCGTCGACAGCGCCAGCTTGGCCGTCTTCACGACCGTCGCGGTCAGGGTATGCGTGACCGCGCAGGTGAGTGTCGCTGGCGAGCTGGGCGGCTCAACGTTGCACGATTGGGCCGCAACGGGAGCCGAACCGGCGACCAGCGCGAAGGCTGCAGCCAGCGTAAGTGTCCGACGTGTCATCTGAATGCGTGGTCTGAAGGTGATAGCCGTTCAAGGTGCAGCGTTGTGATCAGGTGAGTGAAACTTTCTCAAACCAAATGCTCAAGTTTCTGGCGCGCCTGCCGAGACTCCCTTTGGCGAACTGCATCGTACGCAGAATGGACGCGTTTCCGTCAGTGACGGTAACGCGCGCGGCGCATTGTGCGAATCAGTGACAGCGATTGCCGTCCGCGTGACGGAATTGATGCGATGTTGGCCCGAAACCGGCGCAACGGTATCTCCCGTTTCGCGACCGTCAATGCTCCTGCCGACGCGGCGTAGCCTGAAGGATCGGGAATGGCGACCCAATTCAGCGCATTGCCGAAACAGTGGTTTCAGCGCACTATGGGTAAATCCAATGTTCACGCAGAGAGGAGTGATCACACTCGCCGGTGCGTTTATGGCACGTCTCAACCAGCGAACCGCTTTGGCGCTCGCGGCAGCGATGCTTGCAACGATCTGCCCAGTGCCTGTCCACGCACAGGCCATCCTGTCCGCCGGCGCGCTGCAGATCGGTCTGAGTCGGCAAGGTAGTGTCACCGAACTGCGCAATATTGCGTCGGGTTCGAGCTTTCTTCATGCGCAACACCCCGCGCAGTTGCTCACCTTGGTCAGCGATTCCAGGCGGTACTCGCCGACCTCTCTGGTTGCCTCGTCAACGCGACGTGGGAAGACCCTCACGTTGCAGTATGCGCCCACC
>JANOKE010000936.1:0-1006 GCA_031419135.1 Gemmatimonadaceae bacterium | reverse complement strand
CAACCCCCTGTTGGGCAGCCGCCATTCTATGCGCTCGCAGGCTCCCAGCGCTGAGCGAGTTCGCGAAACACGGCTTCGTGCAGCGGCCAATCATGTAACGTCGCGGGATCGAAGTCGGCACCGTTCGGCCAGACGATGGTGTGCACTTCCGTGTCGAGGCGAACTTGGTTGAACACGGCGGGATCGCGCAACGGCCCAAAGAGTTCTCCCGCGAGCATGGGCCGGAAATCGATGCGGCGCTCCAGGCCGTCATCGAACCGGAGCTGCAACGTGAACGGCGCCACGACTTCGCACGCATGCACGCGGTAGATAGGATGGAGCATTGTTGGCTACGCTAAAGGATCGATGGGGACAGGCGCCTGCCCCTGCTGCAACCGGTTCCAGTCATCGTGCAGCTCCTCCTGATGCAATTCAGCCCATGCCTCAACCAAGCGTCGTTGCCGCGTGGGTAACGCACCCGCGATCACCTCGACTGGCTCAATGCTGAGCACCGCCACCTGATCCTGCCAGTAGGCATGAAAGTGCGCCACATGGTGCTGCCCGCCGGCCTCGGCGAACATGCGGACGATGATGCCGAAGAACCGGCTGAGCTCAGGCATTGACGAATTCTACACCTGCCATGGAGGGTCAGGCAATCTGTGGCGCTGCTCGCGGGCGGCGAGGGCATCCGGTCCGGGGACTCTGCAACGCGGCGGACCAGCGACTCCACTTGCGACGCCACTGCGTAAGTCTGCCCAACGCCAGGGTTCAGCTGCGAGGCCTGTCATAAAGTGGCGAAGCCGCACTCAACACCCGCCTCGTCTGCTGCAACCCACTGTTGGGCTGCGAGCGCGCGAGCTATCCCTGATCGATGCTGGACATCTCGCGGAACCACGCCTCATCGACGATGCGCGCCGCCTCGTCAGTGAAAAGGTCGGTACAGTAGGCGATGGAGACGGGATCCATCACCTCCAAGAACTTAGCGGCATTCTCCGAAACGGCGCTGTTGGGTGAGAATGTTGGACCG
>JANOKE010000935.1:0-2414 GCA_031419135.1 Gemmatimonadaceae bacterium | reverse complement strand
CCCAGTTGGGAGGCAAACGCGAAGGGCCTGCTTAAGAAGTTGCCGGACTCGTTGCAACGGGCCATCGCCAACGCCGAAACGTCCGGCAAGTTCGAAGGGCCGGAGTACGAGGCCGCCAACAACGAATTCATGTCACGCTATGTGGTGCGTCACCCGCGACAGGCCGATTGGGATAGCACCATGAAAACAGCCGGTATGGAACAGTACATGTACTTTCAAGGTCCAAGCGAGTTCACCATCATTGGCACACTCAAACGGTACGATGTCACGAAAGAGTTGAAAAACATCACCGTGCCGACATTTTTCACGGTGGGTGAATTCGACGAGGCCAATCCCGCCACCATCCGCAAGCAGGCGGCGACCATTGCTGGCGCCAAAGTGGTCGTGATTGATACCGCGGCACATCTCACCATGTGGGACAACGAACCGCAAACCGTTCAGGTGGTTCGTGATTTCCTGAAGGGTGTGGACGCGAAGGCGGTAAGGCGGTAGCCGCGCAGCCAGGCCGACGGCGCGTTGCGCCTGAGGCTCTATTTGCTTGACAAGCTAGCATATTTCCGGTAAATATGATGGCATGGTATCACTTTCGCCGTATTCTCGTCTCCTAAGCGTGCCGGAGCAGAGCTTCTTCCTGTTCGGCATGAGGGGCGTCGGCAAGAGTACGTGGGCTCGACTCGCGTTTCCTGGTGCGCATCATTTCGATCTGCTCGACGAGGGCCTGTTCCAGAGCTACCTGCGAGATCCGAGGCTCTTTGGACGAGAGCTGCTACAGCTTGAGCCTCCGCAGACTGTTGTGCTGGATGAGGTCCAGCGACTCCCCGCGCTGCTGAACGAGGTGCACCGATTTATCGAGAGCCGAGGCCTTCGGTTCGTGCTGCTTGGATCGAGTTCGCGTAAGCTCAAGGTTGCGGGCACGAACTTGCTTGCGGGTCGCGCGCTGCGACGGGTGATGTATCCTTTCTTGCCCGCTGAACTCGGCGCGGACTTCAACTTGAATGACGTGTTGCAGTTTGGCAGTCTTCCCGTGATTTGGCGTTCAACGAACAAGGCAGACAGCCTTGAGGCTTACGTCCAGTTGTACCTGAAAGAGGAGATTCAGGCCGAAGCGCTCGTGCGGAATCTTCCAGGATTCGCGCGCTTTCTTCCGATTGCCGCGCTCTTCCACGGACAAGCGTTGAACGTCGCAGGTCTTGCGCGCGATGCGGGCGTGGCGCGAGCAACCGTCTCGGGATATCTGGAGATTCTCGCAGAGACGTATCTGACTTGGCAGTTGTCGGCGTACGATGGAAAGCTGCGCGTGAAGGAGCGAAAGCATCCCAAACTGTATTGGATCGATCCCGGTGTGGTGCGCGCGGTGCGGCGCGAATTTCATGTACCGACGGAATTGGAGCGCGGCGCCTTGTTCGAAGGATGGATCGCGCTGCTGCTCAAGGCCTATGGCGAATCGGGGAGCGGGTTGGGATTGCGGTGGGATGAGTTGTACTACTGGGCGAGTGGCGGCGCCGAAGTGGATTTTCTCATTCAACGTGGAAACGAATTCATCGCGATCGAAGTGAAGGCGAAGGAAACGCTGACATCGCGCGACTTTAAGGGGCTCAAGGCAATCGCCGGGCTGAAGGGACTGCAACGCAGGGTTGTTGTGTTCCTGGGCGAGCGACCATTTCGTACCGAAGACGGCATTGAAGCGATGCCAGTCCGGTATTTTCTGGACGAGCTTGAATCGAAACGGATGTAGAGATCACCAATGATGAACCGTCGCAGCTTTCTCACCCGCGCGGGCGGAGCAGCGCTGAGCATGTCCTTCTCGCCTGACGTGATGGCGCAACCTACGCGACCCGCCCTCTTGCGTACCATCCCCTCCTCCGGCGAGGTCATCCCCGCCGTCGGGTTGGGTACGTGGCTGACATTTGACGTGGGCGGCGACTCGGCGCGTCGCGCGCAGTGTGCGGCAGCGTTGCGCGCGTTCATCGCGGGAGGTGGACGCGTGATCGACTCGTCACCCATGTACGGCACGTCGGAGCGCGTCGTCGGGGATTTGATCGCCAGCGAGCGCGTGCGCGACCGCGCATGGCTCGCGACCAAAGTGTGGACGTCGGGAGAGAGCGCGGGCATTCGCCAGATGACCGAATCGTTTGACAAGCTTGGCGCTACACGACTCGAACTGATGCAGGTGCACAACCTGCTGGACTGGCGCACGCACCTGAAGACTCTCCGACAATGGAAGGACGAGGGACGGGTGAAGTACATCGGCATCACCCACTACGTTGCCTCGTCGCACGCTGAGGTTGAGCGCATCGTCCGGGCCGAGTCGATTGATTTCGTGCAGGTTAATCTGTCGCTGGACGAGCCTGAGGCCGCTGGTCGACTGCTGCAGGTCTGCGCAGAGCGGCGCACGGCATTCATCGCCAATCGTC
>JANOKE010000934.1:0-4361 GCA_031419135.1 Gemmatimonadaceae bacterium | reverse complement strand
CGGTGCGGTCTCCCAAGCCAGATTGCTCGTGAGCGGTACACACACCACCGTCGGCAGTCGACTCTGGTTCAGGGCATTCCCTTGCACCACGACCAATGGACGGCGGAAGCCGGGCCCGGATCCGGCGGGCATTGGCAGGTCGGCCCACCAGATCTCTCCTTGTGCGACCTCTACCATTCGACACGTTGCAGGACGGCATGCGCTGCGGCGTGCACGAATGGATCCCGTCGCTCATCGAGCTGGTCCACCACGTGATTCATCGCCTCCGTGACCTCCTCGGGAGCATGTCGGCTCAAGTACTCGGCTAAGGCCTCGGCATAGAGCTGGCTGCGCGACTTCCGCACGCGCTTCGCCTGACGCTCCGCCGCCAGAAACACGGCATCGGGGAGAGAGATGGCAGTCTTCATACTACTAGTATAACCAACAGCGAGCCCGCCACAAGACCTTGATCACACGCAGGTCCGCCGAACGCTGGCTTCTGCAGCGGGCGATCAAATCAAACGCGAGCGTAGCGAGCTACCGAATCGCCCGTCTGCAGCAAGCATCGTTATGCAACTCGGCGCGACCGCTTGGTCCGGAGCGTAACTGACACTCCGAGCCGCGCGAGCATGTCTACGAGCGTGTCGATGCTGAACAGATCGATGCGGCCCCGAACTAGATCGCTGATTCTCGGCTGTGAGACATCGAGGAGCTTGGCCGCCTTCGCCTGTGTGAGTCCACGCTCCTGAAGGATGCTCTCAAGCTGGATCATGAGGTCCGCGCGAATGAGGAGGTGCGCCGCCTCGTCCGGCGGAAAGCCGAGGTCGGCGAATACGTTACCGGACGAGCGATGAATGCGTTCGTCCCTCTTGGGTCGCGGGACGCGTGTGGCCATGTCTATTTCTCTTCCCGGGTGCGACGAACAAGTGCAAGCCGTCGGCGGGCGACGGCCAGATCGAGCTCCGATGTCCTCTGCGTCTTCTTCTGGAACACATGGAGTACGTAGACTGCCTCCGCGAATTTCGCGACGTACATCATGCGAAACGCTCCGTCGAGGCGGATACGAATCTCCATCACGCCCGGCCCGACTGCCTTCAGCGCTTTCCAGTCCCGAGGTAGCTTGCCCTGCTGGACACGTCGCAGATCGAACCCGAGCTCGCGCCGTACCTCGGGCGGTAAGTCCCGCTGGTCATCGAGCGACGAACCGACCCACTTCACGTCCTTGTCCATCGGCTGAAACATACAAGATCACGTATAGTCGGTCAACTGCGGCCCCGCGCCAAGACCCAGTGCCGGGCAAACCAGATCGGGTGCGCGCCGATCGAGTGACGCGCCGCCTCAGAGGATATTGGACGTTTGCATAACGCGCGCATCAGATTCTCCCGTCCGATGATCTGCTCCATCAGTGGCACATCATCGGGTCCTGAGCGCTCGATTCCGTGACGCGCCGCGACAACTTCACCACTCCGCTGTGCGATCGGGGCTGCACCCCTTGCGCTCAGCCAGAGCTCAAACTGTTCGTTCGATGGCTGGTGCATGGTCGTCTCGAGCCTCACAGGCGTCTCGCTCTCCGTTCTGTTTGGTCCTTCGCGCCAGAGGCGGTCCACGATCCCCGAAGCTCCGCGCTGTCGGGTCGGAGGAGGCGCACGTAGTCGCCTACGCGCTGGCCTCCGTCCGCCGCTCAAACTGCACGTGCGGATTTCCCGCATGCAGCTTTCACAAAGGCGCATGACGCGGCCCGATTGAAGGAATTAAGCCGACAAGGTTGACCAGCCCATACTCGCCGTAGAGCGCCGCCGTGGGCAGCCGAGACCAGCCCGCACATCGCCAGCGTTTGAACCGATGCGACCAAATGCGTCGCACGATCCACCGGTCCAGTTGGTTGAAGAGCCGTCGGACGTGAGCCCGCTTGTAATAGTGGCCCCATCCGCGCACGACGGGATTCAATTCCTCGATGAGCTGCACGGTCGTCAGAGGTACTTTCCGCTGGGTGAGCCGGCGTACCTGGTCCTTGAAGCGCTGGACCGATTTCTCACGCGGGATCGCGTACACTGCCCCCGGTCGCGCACCACTCGTGATCCGGTGAGGCGCCAATCGGAGCTGTTTCCCCCGCTTGATCTTGTAGCCGAGAAATTCGAATCCTTGCTGCACGTGCACGATCCGCGTCTTCTGCGGATGCAGTTGCACGTCAAGCGCGGCAAGTACCCGTTGCGCGGCCGCAATCGCCGCCCGCGCCTCCGCTTTCGTCGCACAGGCAATCACCCAATCGTCAGCATACCGCGCGAGCCGATAGCCCTTGCGGCGCATCTCTCGATCAAACGGCGTCAAGAGAATGTTGCTGAGCACCGGGGAAATCACCCCGCCCTGCGGCGTGCCACGTTCGGTCGGAAAGAGCCGCCCATCGCCATAACTTCCCGCCGTGAGCATCGCTTTGAGCAAGCGCAGCACGCGGCCGTCCGCGACGCGTTGGGCCACCAAGGTCAGCAGCTTGTCATGATCCACCGATCCAAAGAAGTCTTTGAGGTCAGCGTCCACGATCCATTCCCGCCCCTGTTCGATCTCTTTCCACACCGCACGCAACGCGTCTTTGGTCGAGCGCCCTCGCCGATAGCCGAAGTTGGCGTCATCGAATACCGGTTCGAAAATCGGTTCCACCTGATTGAGCACCGCCTGCTGGCAGACCCGATCATAGATCGTCGGGATACCCAACGTGCGATACTCGCCCGGCTTCCCCGCCTTCGGGATGCGTACCTGCCGCACCGGCTGCGGTCGATAGGTGTCCTCTCGCAATTCGCGCTGCAATCGATGCAACTGCTCGTCGAGTTGCTGCTCGAACGTCGCGAGGCTGAGCCCATCAATACCGCCACGGCCCCGATTGGCTTTCACGCGCTCCCACGCCCTGACCAGATTCTTCCGCTCGTACACCTTGTCGATTAACGAGTGCACCTTCGTCGTGCCGGTTGGATTGAGCCACTCCGCCAGTCTCCTCGGCCGATGATGTACGGGTCTTTCGAGATCGCTCACGAACTGGTCCTCCTCATCGGCGTACTCACTGTCATCCCGGCTCTGTCCCCCCACCTCCGTCAGCCGCCTTCCAGCCGCATCGGACGCTTCGCATGCATATGGTCGAACGGCGCCGCAATTGGCATCTCCAGCACGGCGCCATAAAGAAACAACAACGCCGCCAACGCCTGATTCTGAGTGCTGGCCGCTACGCCACCATCACGCGCCAGATGCGTGAGAAAGTCGCGCACATGCGTGGGACCAAGGTCGCGCGGATGTCGGCCACGATAGTAGCGCACGTATCGCCGTACCCACATCGAGTAGGCCTCCTCGGTGCGCGGGCTGTAATGCTTTGCCCGGATCCGGTCCCGCAGGACCTCCAGAAGCGATGGTCGCAAAGCCATAAACTGCATACTGGCAGCTCTCTCGCCCCAACGTGTCATCACTCCATTGCCTGCCCACTCCAGCCATTGCCGACCGGCGCGCCCGGCGGGACATTCCTCTTGTGTCGTCCTCACCAACGCCATCAATGAAACTCACCCTCCTCCTCACCGCCCTACTTCTCCTCGTCGCCATGGGCGACGCCCCACTTCACGCGCAATCTCCCCCCTCGCTCGGCGACTGGCCGCAACACTCCCGCGGCCGCCCGCGCCCGCCAATCCAAACACCCGGGCCCGTCGCCGCCGTCAAAGCGCCCGCCGATGCCATCGCCTTGTTCAACGGAACCTCGCTGGCCAAGTGGATGCAGAGCGACAGCACACCCGCCAAGTGGCGCGTCGTTGACGGCGCGTTCGAAGTGGTACCCAAAACCGGCACCCTCACCACGCGCGACAGCTTCGGCGACGTGCATCTGCACATCGAGTGGATGTCGCCCAAACCCGCGGTTGGGAAAGATCAGGATCGCGGCAACAGCGGCGTGTTTTTTGGCGGCGGTCGCTACGAAGTGCAAATTCTCGATTCGTACGACAACGTCACCTACGCCGACGGTCAGGCCGCCGCCATATACGGACAGTATCCACCGCTGGTCAACGCCAGTCGCCCGCCCGGCGAGTGGCAAAGCTACGACATCGTCTACCATCGGCCACGCTTCAACGCCGCCGGCAAGCTGCTCTCGCCGGCGCGCCTTTCCGTTACGCACAACGGCATCGACGTCCAGAAAGATGTGAAACTCGTTGGGCCCACTGCCAACGGATCGCGGCCACCGTACGAAGCGCACCCCGACCGCTTGCCGATTTCGCTGCAGGATCACGGACATCCCGTGCGTTTCCGAAACATCTGGTTGCACAACCTGGAGTAGCACCCATGGTCCGCCAACAACTGCAAACCATCATCGTGACCTGCGCGCTCACTTCGACCGCAGCCCACGCGCAATCCGTCCA
>JANOKE010000933.1:0-25588 GCA_031419135.1 Gemmatimonadaceae bacterium | reverse complement strand
GCGCGGGATGATCACCGCGCTGGGCACCGCGGGAATTCCCGTGTGTCTGAGCGCCAATCCGGTCGAGTCTCCGGGATTTCGTCAGACCCTCACCGACCACCAGCGCGGCGTGTTGGAACGCTGCCGTACGCGTGCGCCCGTGGGAGAATTCGTCCAGGTGCAGCACGCGACCATCGACTGCTTCAATCCGGCGCATGCGCGCGCCGTGTATTCGGTGGGACGCTCGATGTTCGAGACCGACAGCTTGCCCAGCCACTGGGTGAGCGGCGCCAATGCGCTCGACGAATTGTGGGTGCCGGGTGCGTTCAACCAGGAGACGTTTCGGGCCGCCGGTGTGCAGGTGCCAATACACATCGTCCCTGGTGGGATCGACAGCGAGTTCTTTCGCCCTGACGTCGCACCGCTGCAGATCGCAGGGCTTCGCAGCACGGTTTTTCTGAGTGTGTTCGAATGGCGCCTGCGCAAGGGGTGGGATGTGCTGCTGCGCGCCTGGGCCGAGGCATTCACGCCTGACGACGACGTGACATTGGTGTTGCGTACGCATCCGATCGGCGCAATGGACGCCGCGCGCAACACCGACGTCATCAACGGGCGCATCGATGCATTCCTGCGCGAACAGTGTGGCGGCCGTGTGCGCGGTGACGTTGCGCCTATCGTGATACTCGGCGACCGGATCGCCGGCGGTGATCTGCCATCGCTCTACACGATGGCGCACGCGTTCGTGTTGCCCACCCGTGGCGAAGGCTGGGGACGTCCGTTCATGGAGTCGATGTCGTGTGGCGTGCCGGTGATAGCCACGAGGTGGAGCGCGCATCTGGCGTTCATGCACGACGAGAACAGCTATCTCGTGGACGCCGGACCACTGGTCGCCGCCGATGCCAGCGAGATGCCATTGTACGCGGGTCAGCGCTGGGCGGAACCGAGTACGGCGCACCTGACCGCACAACTGCGCCGAGTGCACTGCAATCACGCTGAGGCGCGCGAACTGGGCGCGTGCGCCCGGCGAGACATGGTGAAACACTGGCCGTGGTCGCGTGCAGCGAATGCGATCGCCAGGCGATTGACGGATATCAATCGACAACTCGACCGACGCGTTTTCGCGCCGGGCACGACGCCTACAGGCTCCGTCGACCTTGTGGTGGCTGGAGGATGTGGCGACCCTTCGATGACTCAATCCAAAGTGCAAACTGTCGCCATTTGCTCGCTGTTCCGGAACAGTGCGGCGTATGTGGACTCCTTCCGCGCGATGGTCACGTCGCAGGCACGCCCTGGCATCGAGCTTGTCTTTTCGTTCGTCGAGGGCGACTCCACCGATGATACCTACGCGCGCCTGCAGGCGTGGGCCCGTGACGACGCGCGGGTCTTGCTGTCGAAAGTGGATGTCGAACCGGTGACCGACTTCGCCGATCGCGTCACCAAGTGGGCTGCCCTCGGCAACGTCGCGATCGACCAGGCACTTACAACCCCGTGTGACCGTCTGCTCTGGTGCGAGAGCGATCTCGTGCTCCCGAACGACCTTCTCGAACAGTTGGTGCCAGAGCCGTGCGACATCGTGGCACCGGCGATCTTTCTCGGCAGCATGTTCTATGACACCTGGGGGTTTCGTGGTGTCGATGGCGTGCGCTTCAGCAACCACGCGCCGTATCACGAGGAATTCCGGCATCATGCGCTGGTGCCGCTTTCCAGCGTGGGCAGTTGCGTGTTGTTCCGTCGCGCCCTGTTCGATCGCGGCGTGCGCTTTCGCGGCTCGTACGACGATGGACTGCTGGTGGGTGTCTGCCGCGATGCGAGCGCGCTCGGATTCGCCACGTTCATGGACAGCCGAGTCGCGATCCTGCATCCCACGTCGCTGTGGCGGAAACAGCAGTACCGCATGAACAGTGTGGATGTCCAATGCTATCGCCCGGCATCGATGGATTTGCTTGCCGATGCCGCCCGGCATATCGCCACCAACGTGCAGGTGCTGATCGGGAGTGTGGATCTCACCGGCGATCACCCGGTGTTCGCGCCCGTGCATGCGGTAATGCGGGCGCATCTTGGCGCCACTCCCTACCGAGTGCGCATTCGCCTCACCTCCGAACGCGACAAGCAGTACGCGCTCATCCTGTCCGATACCCCCGAACCCCGAGCCGCCTCATGACTGACATTCGTTTTCCGGTAACCGAACCGCATCTCGACGACAGTGATCGGGAGCACCTGCTGGATGCGTTCGACTCCGGCTGGATCTCGTCGCAGGGACCGTACCTGGCGCAGTTCGAGCGGGACTTCGCCCGCTTTACCGGTACGGCGCACGCGCTGGCGGTGTGCAACGGCACGATGGCGTTGCACCTCGCGCTACTGGCGCTCGATCTCAGGCCGGGCGATGAAGTGATCGTGCCCACCTTTACCTACGTGGCTTCGGCGAACGCAGTGAACTATTGCGGGGCCACGCCCGTGTTCGTGGATTGCTCGCCAGATACCTGGAACCTGGATCCGGTGGCGGTGGACGCCGCGATTACCTCGCGGACCGTGGGCATCATGCCCGTGCATCTCTATGGCATGCCCTGCGACATGGACGCGATTCGGCAGATTGCCACGCGTCGCGGACTCTGGATCGTCGAGGACGCTGCCGAGGCGCATGGCGCTACGGTGAACGACCAGCGCGTGGGAAGTTTCGGCGTCATCGCCGCCTTCAGTTTGTTCGGTAACAAGATCATCACCACCGGTGAGGGTGGTGTCGTGACCACCAATGATCCGGCGCTGGCAGCGCGCATGGCCTTGTTTCGCGGGCAGGGAATGGATCCTTCACGCCGCTACTGGTTTCCCATGGTTGGCTACAACTATCGCATGACCAATCTGGCCGCTGCGTTGGGAGTGTCACAACTCATCAAGGTTAATCGGCTGATCGTCGCACATCAGCGCATTCACCAATGGTATCGCGAAGCGCTGGGCGACATGGAGTCGCTGGCCTGGCAGGGATCGCGACCGCACACGGTTAGCGTGCAATGGCTCACCAGTGTGCGCATGCGTTCGGCGGAGCATCGTCCGGCCATTCGCGATGAGCTCATGCGCCGACTGCGCGGAGACGGTATCGACACCCGGCCATTCTTCCATCCAATGCACACTATGCCTCCCTTTGCATCCGGCGCGCCGTTTCCGGTGGCCGACGCCGTCGCGACGTCCGGTCTCAACCTGCCGTCTTCTCCGCGCCTCACAGAGGGCGACGTCTCGTACATCGCCTCGCGGGTACGCGCGCATGTGGAGTATCTGGAATCGGGGGATCTGTTTGGGGCGCGCGTGACGTCGTCCAGTCACATCGAGGTGGCCGCATGAGCGCCATCAAGGTCGCCATCCTCGGCGCGGGCGGATTTGCGCGGGAAGTGTGGTGGGCGCTGCGCGATGCGCGCGCGCACAACAGCGTTTTGCGTTTTGAACCGGTGATGTTCATTGATCGCGTTGCCCATGATTTTCCGCTCAAGGGATTGCCGGTCTGCACACTGGACGCGGTGCCGCGCGATGTGCTGCTGGTGTGCGGAATTGGCGGCATGACCGATATCAAGGAGCGTATTGTCTCCGCTGCCCGCGCGGATGGTCATCACTTTGCTCCGGCCGTCATCGCGGAGAGTGCACGCGTGGGGCCCGATGTGCGTATTGGCGATGGCTCAATCCTGTGTGCCGGTGTCATCGCCACCACGGATATTCATATCGGCGACCATGTGGCGCTCAACCTCGACTGCACCGTTGGTCACGATACGATCATTGCCGATTTCGTGACCGCGTCGCCCGGTTGCCATATCTCCGGATGCGTCACCATTGGTCGTCGCGCGTACCTTGGCACCGGTGCGTCGATTCTCGAGCACATCTCCATCGGCGCGAATGCCGTGTTGGGGGCGGGGGCGGTCGCCACGAAAGACATCGCCGACTCTGCGCTGGCCGTCGGGGTGCCGGCCATGGTCAAGCACATTCGCCACGCCGCCTGACCGCGACTCTACCCTCACCGCTCACCGCTCTTCCCTCACCCCTTTCACCTGCTCACTCCTCAGGCCCCTCCTCAGGCCGACCCCACGCTTTGCATCAACGCATGTGCCGACGCCGACCACGACAACTGCTCCGCCGTACTGATGCCGGCGTGATTGATGCCGAGCGATCCGTGGTGTTTTGCCGCATGCACGTCACGCAGGTGAGTGACCAGCTGTTCGTGCTGCCGGGCGCCCCACGCCGCCCATCGTCCCTTCAGCGCGCCGGACACGGATTGCTCGAAGGCGTCCACCGTGATCAGGCGTGCGTTGTCGTGGGTTAGGTACGCCGAATGTCCGGTGCAATCGGTGGCGATCACCGGTTTGCCCATCGAGAGCATCTCCAGCGCTTCGAGATTCCAGCCTTCCGCTCGTGCCGGGAACACGGCGCAATCAGCCGAGGCCATTACCGTGGCGAGCTCTCGCTGCGTGGGCAAGGGCGTGGTTACCAACGTGATGCGTGAGGCCATTGGCGACGTGCGAAAGGGCAGCACCAGCTCCGCGAACGTGTGTTCGTCGACAAAGGGGTTGTGACACACCAGCACGAGTTGCACGCCGTCGGTTGGCGCGAATGCCGCCTCGAAGGCTCTGAGCAGATCCAGCTGTCCCTTGCGGCGTTCGAGCTTTCCAACGTTCATGAACACGGTGTCGGTCGCCGACGGCGCGGTGCACGGAACGCCTTCGTGGAACACCTGTCGGTCGACACCCAACGGGACGATATCGATAGGCGTTTTTGAGAGGCCGTTCTCCCGCAGCACGCCGCGCGCCCATTCGCAGGTCACCAGCAGTCGATCCTGTCGCTCCAGATGATGGCGCTCGTACGGGTGGAAGCAGTCCAGTTCGAAGATCGGGAATCCCACGCGCGGACCGCGACCCACATGCAACGCGAGATCGAATTGCTGTGAGAGTCGAACACTGGGTGCCGAGTCGTCGAACGATCCCTGGCGCGCCAGGGCGCGCCGGACCACATCGTTCTTCACCACGGTCGTATCGATCTGGCCAAGTGGAAAGTACGCCACTGGCGCATCCTGCAGCAGAAATTCGCGGAGCAGGTGTGCACCGACAATCCCGTATCCGGTGCGGCAATACGGTGCAATAAAGGCAAACGCTGGCGGCGCGGCGGCACTCGCGGCCACCTGGTGCGGAATGCTGGTCGCGACCGGTGTTGCGGAATGACCCTCGGCATCTGCGGCACGGTCGTGCACTTGCACCGAGGGAGTCTCGGCGCACGCCAAAGGCTCAGCGATGGCGATGATGCACGACTCCGACGCCAACGACGCCACCGCAAAGAGTTGCGGTTCGCCGTCGTGATCGCGCATTTCGTGTGGTTGAAATCCGAGTGCGGTGAACAGTTCGTGGGCCGCACGCAATGCGGGGTCATCGGCATCTGGCGGGATGCTCAGGCAGCAGGCCACCACGCGGCCCAGCAACACGAGCGGCGCAAGGCCCTTCAGCGTAACTGGCAGCATTGCCAGATCGGCGTGCACGAAAATGCGACCATCGTTTGGTACACGGGCGACGAGTTCATTGGTGAGCGTCCCGTCGCTGAGCGCCTCGAGATCGAAGGGGTCCACCCAGCCACCGGCCGCGCGCGCGGACGACTGCAACAGGTTGGTGGAGCCATCTGGCTGCTCCATTACATACACACTGGGCGTGCCGGCGGGAGCGGTGGCCGCACTCAGCGTGACGAATCCAAAACCCGGCGCAACATCCACTAACGCGTCGCCGGCCTCAAGCTGCGCGTCGAGAAATATTCGCAGTTCCGCCGCAATCCCGCCCGCGCGCTCGGCGGCCTCCACACGGATCCAGTCCGGATGGTCGTGCTGCGCCGTCACATGAAATCGCGGTGTACCGTCGGCATGACGTTGTGCGCTTTCCAGCGAATCGGTGTCTGACGCCTGAGCGGTTGAGGCGAGAACGGTCAACCTACGGTACCCGCACGCCGTCTGTCTGCGTGGGAAATACGTTGAGCGAGACCGCACGTCGAATGCTGTGTGATTCGTCGCGAGACACCACCTGCATGCCCAGTTGCCGCGTCAGGTTGAACACGACAGGTGCCCGGAAGTTCGCCGTAGCGATATCTCCCGTTTCGTTCGGCAGCGTCACCATGATCAGGCTGAACGCGTCTGACGGTTGCTCGATACCCAGTGCTGCGCGCTCACTGTCACCCAGATCGACGCCGTAGCTTGTGTCGAGAACGAAGGGATCCGCCAACAGGAATGTCACGCCATCACTGACCATCGATTGCAACCACCACAACCCGTTGCGGGCGGCGGGCAGCAAGGCGTATTCGTCGTAGTCGGGAAAGCCCCACAGCGGCGTCGGAAACGATATCACGACGTCGTTGGAGATCTCGATCGCGCCGAGCACCAACGAGTCGACGCAGCGAGTGGTGGATTCCGGTGAGAGCGGGTTGGCGTGTGCCACGGATGTCATGGAATGGTCACAGGTAGTTGGCGAGACTCAGGCCAAGAATGCGCGATGTCGCGCTCATCGCTGCCTGATAGAGGGTCTGCTTGCCGATCAATTCGGCGATGGCCTTGTCGACTTCGGTGTCACGCAAGTCGGCGCGAAAGGTTTTCAGGTGGAACTCGGTTTGGTCCAGATTGGCACGGGCGCTTTCCAGTTCGTTGAAGCGGGCGCCCTGCGCGCCGAGCACATTCTGCAGCTGACTGCTGGCCGCCGTCACGCGATCAGTGGCCGCCTGAATGCCGGCAACATCGTTGTTGCCGAGCGCGGTCGAAAGCGCACGCAACGACTCGAACACATCGGTGGACAGGAATACCTCAGTGCCGTTGTGCGTCGGCGTGAGGAATACCCCATCATTGATCTCCACACTGGTCGCACCGCTGGGATCCACCGGGCTGGCGCCAAGGGTGAGTGCCGAGAAACCATCGGCCGGCGTTGGCGGGATGCGAAATGGCTTTTCGCCCGCTCGGGTGCCGCTGAACAGATAGTCGTCACCAAGGCGGGTGTTGCCGAGGTTGACGGCAAGGCTGAGCAGTTGGTCGATTTCCGTCTTTACGATCGCGCGCGTTTGCGCATTCGCCGTACCTGAACCCTGCGCTACCCCGAGCTCGATCGCGCGACCAAGTGCCTCGGTCACTTGGTTGAGTACGCCCTCTTCGGCGAACGCGCGCGCGGCGCCCAGGTCGACATTGCGCCGAAACTGCGTGATGGCGCGCATGGAGCTGCCGAGCTGCACCACCGCACCGGCGGCTGTAGGGTCGTCCGACATTTTGCGCAGTCGGATACCGGAAGAGATGTCCTCGTTCAACCGGTCGATGGATTGCAGGCTATTCTGCAATCGCGACTGGCTGTTTCGCGTGATGAGTTGGTTTGTGACGCGCATCGGGAGGTGGGGGCGAGGAGGTGTCACAACCCGGGAGCAGGTCACGGTCCCGGATCCGACGGCATTCTCTGCCCTAGGGAGTATCGGACGGCCCTTTCTGCCCTTTAGCACGAATTCCAGTTTTTTACCCGGCGGATATTGCCGAGTCTGCCTTAATGATGCATGTTGGGGAGGGCGCGTACTCGTGAGCGGAGTCACCGATCGGCTCCGACCGATGTTGCGCCCAGTCTCAGTTCGCGGTTGCAATGGCCACCATTCTGTACGTGGACGACGAGCCGAGTGTCGGCCTCATCCTCGAAGACACCCTGCGCCACGCGGGGCATTTACCTGTTGGCGCCCACAGTGTACCCGAAGCCCTGCTGATTCTGGAGCACGGGTCGATCGATCTGATCATTTCAGACTATCGAATGCCGGGCCTGACGGGTCTGGAGTTCATCCAACTGCTCAACCGGGAAGGCTACGACATCCCGCTGATCATGTTGACGGGGTACGCCAGCATTGAGCATGCCGTGGCGTCGATCAAGGCCGGCGCGATTGACTACATCACCAAGCCGGTTCGACCCCAGCAGCTTGAGTTGGCGGTTGAGCAGGCGTTGGAGTTCGTGCGACTGCGACGCGAGAACGAGAGTCTCCGGAAGGAGGTTATGCAGTTTCGCAATGAACGCCAGATCATTGGCGATTCACCGGGCGTCCGCCGAATTCTTCAGACGGTGTCCATGGCCGCGCCCACCCGCGCAACCGTGCTGCTGCAGGGCGAGTCGGGGACAGGCAAGGAGCTGTTTGCACGCGCCATTCACGATCAGAGCGATCGGCGGGACCGTCCGTTCATCAAGCTCAATTGCGCTGCGCTGCCGGAAGGGCTCATCGAATCGGCCCTGTTTGGCCACGAGAAGGGGGCCTTTACGGGTGCGATAAAGCGGGTTGAGGGCGCCTTCGAACGCGCCAACCGCGGCACACTGTTGCTGGACGAAGTGTCCGAGATGCGTCTTGACCTGCAGGCGAAGCTGTTGCGTGTGCTGCAGGAACAAGAGTTTGAGCGTGTGGGCGGCACCTCTTCTATAAAGGTGGATGTCCGCATCGTGGCCACCACCAATCGCGACCTGGCCTATGACGCCGATAACGGCACGTTCCGCCAGGATCTGTACTATAGGTTGTCGACGATTCCCGTGTTGATCCCACCACTGCGGGAGCGCATTGAGGATATTCCGGTGCTCGCGCTGCGCTTTGCCATGAAAAACGCGGCGGAGCTTGGCAAGAAGATCGATGGGATCACACCCGACGCGCTTGCCGCGCTGCAGCAATACCCGTGGCCGGGCAATATCCGTGAATTGCAGCATGTCATCGAGCGCGCGGTCATTCTGACGCCGGATCCGATGATTCACGCGCACTGCCTTGAAGGCACGCGTTTTGGACTCGCGCATTCCCTTGGTGCGCCGATGATTCGACCGAGACTGGTCACGCCACCAAGCGTGCACGCGATCCCGAGTCGCGAATTCACGCCGGGGTCTATCAACCTTGCCACCCTGAATGTGGCAGACGCGGAGCGGGTGCTCATTCAGCACGCCCTGAGTGCGGCCGATAACAACAGAACGAAAGCGTCGGAGCTGCTCGGCATCAGTGTGCGTACGTTGCGCAACAAGCTCAATGGCTCGGGCCGCGACGTTGATGCGGACAGCGACCACGACTTCGATGGAGCTGGCGGAGATCGGCAGGTTGTGCCGCCAGCCAGGATTGCGAAGGCGGCAAGTACCGCCATCGGCCGGTAGGCAGGATTTTCCTTTCCGACGCGATTCCGACGGGTTGGCTCAGGTCAGAATGACTGAACTCCGTCGGAATTAGCGACTCGGTAATGGTTCATAAGTCATTGTAATTGATGAGTTTGCGGGCCATTGCCCGATAGGGATACGGGGCGAAGTTCGGAACTCGGCAACAGATGGCCCAACCATTGCTTTTCCCAGTGGCGAGAACGTTCGCCCTTTTTCCCGGGAAATCGCCGATGCTCTTCGGATTCATCGATCGCTGTACCTCTGCCCCGTCTTTGAAGTCGGCACTCGACCGCAGCGTTGAGCGATCGCGTGGCATCGCCGATCGGGTCAGCAAGGCGTCGCTTCAGAACAGCGACGGCTTCGCCCTCGAGGCTTCTGCCAAGAATGCGACGCAAAACACGAACCCCGTGAACGTCGAAGACGAGATGGTGGCGCTGGCGGACGAGCAAATCCGATTCCTCGCGACGTCCCGTCTGCTCGAGAAGACCTACGCGAGCCTGCGCGGCGCCATCAAGGGCAGCTCCTGATGCCGATCGAACCCGCACGACGTCTCGGTTTGCTGCCACTTCCATCGCAGGCGTTGGTACGTCCGATGTTCAAGACACTCGGCATTGCCGGCAGCGGACTCGCTGCGCAGCGCCAGCGTATGGAGAGCATCGCGCAAAATATTGCCAACGCCGACGTCACGCGTGGCGCAGACGGTCAGCCATTCAAGCGTCGCGAGGTGGTCATGGAAGCGGCCACTGCGCAAAACGCGGTCTATGGCGAACAGGGCAATGGTGTTGGCGTCGCTGCGGGCACCAGTGTGTTTGGCTTGAATCCGTCCTCAGACAAGTCCGCACGAAGCGATGCCTCGAAGTCCATTGAAGTGCCGGTGCTGCAATATCGTGCCGAAAGCGCAGGACCAGGACCGACCGGTGGTGAGTACGGCGTTCGCGTTGCCGGAATCGCGGAAGATCAGGGTGAGGGTCGCCTGGCCTACGAACCCGGCCATCCCGATGCCAACGCGAGCGGTTACGTGCGCTATCCCGATATCGACACGACGCAGGAACTCGTAAAGCTCATGGACGCCAAGCGCCTATACGAAGCCAACGCGGCGGTGTTCCAGACCGCCAAGTCCATCCTGCGCGCCTCACTCGATATCTGAACTCATCTGATCGACGCGCGGCGGGTCCGGGAATCGGTGTGACGTCCTCCTCCTCCTCTTCCTCTCCGATGTCTCATCGGTTCCCGGCTCGCTGCGCTTCCCCATTCAATCCGACATGAGCATCAACGGCATCACCAACCCGCTTCTCTCGAGCCTCGGCTCGATCGTTCGACCCGACGCCACGCGGCCGATCAACGATCGCGCGAGCACGGGTGCAAACGTTGCCACGAACGCGCGCCCTGCACTCAAAACGCAGACCCCGATTTCCGGTCAATCCGCCGCGCAGCATGCGGTACCCTCGGATGCACCGGCGGGCACGGATCCCACGCTGTGGAGCGTGCTCACCGCCGACGAGCGGAATTTCTTCGCCAAATCCGCCGCACTCGGCCCACTTACGTACGGGCGCATCAAGGCCGTTTCGCATCCTGCGCCGCCCACGGCGCGCGGTGTGCGCCTCGATGTGCGCGCCTGATTCCCGGAGCCTTCAACATGCAAACCCGTGTCGATCTCATCACCCGTTCGCTTCCCGACCTCATTGGACGTGACACTGGCGCCAGGCAAGTGCCGGTCATTGCGGAAGGCGACGGCTCGTTCGGCAACACGCTCACGCGCGCCATCAATGAAGTCTCGGATGCGCGCGACAGGAGCGGCGATCTCACGCAGCGTTTTGCTGCTGGCGAAAACGTCGAGCTCCACCAGGTCATGGCCGCCAGTGAAGAAGCGGGTCTCGCACTGGACCTCCTGATCGAGATGCGCAACAAGATCGTCGAGTCCTACCGGTCTGTGATCTCCATGCAGTCCTGAACCCGCAATCCCTGTCATGGCGTCTTTCACAGAGTCACTCTTTGGTCGCATGAGCGGTGGTCGTCAGGTGGCGATCATTGCCGTTGGCGTGATCGTTACCGGCGCCGTGTTCGGTGTCTCGCGGTGGGCCACCCAGCCCACGATGGTGCCGCTGTATGCGGACATGCCGGTTGGTCAGGTCAAGAAGGTGACCGACAAGTTGACCGAGCTGGGCATCGCACACGCCCTCGATGTCACTGGCACCACGGTGCTGGTGGCCAGTACCGACATGGTGAAAGCGCGCGTCGATCTGGCCGCCGAAGCCATGCCCGGTGACGGACGACCGGGACTCGAACTGTTTGACAAGCCGTCGTGGGGCATGACCGACTTCACACAGAAGGTCAACTTTGGTCGCGCGCTCGAGGGGGAGTTGGAGCGTACGATCGGGAAGATGAAGAACGTCGAGTCGGTACAGGTTCACCTGGCGCTGGAAGACGACAATCTGTTCAAGGACAGCGAGCGCCCCTCGAAGGCATCGGTGTCGTTAACCATGTCCGGCGGCGACGCGCCGAAAGCAGAAACCGTTCGCGGCATCGCGAGTCTCGTGGCCAGCAGCGTTGGTGGACTCGACCCGGAGCACGTGACTATTGTCGATTCGCGTGGGCAGGCATTGACCATGCAGGATGACGGTTCGATGGCCGGACTGACCAGTCGTCAACTGGCCGTGCAGCGCGAAGTTGAAACGTACATGGAGCAGAAGGCTTACCATCTGCTTTCGAGTCTGGTGGGCGCCGGGAACGCACGCGTTCAGGTTTCCGCCGCAATCAATTTCGACAAGGTTGAGCGCACCACGCAGGCCGTGGACCCCGACAAGCAAGCGATGACGACCGAGCAGAAATCGGAAGTCACCCCGAGCTCTCCTCAGCAAGGCGCGGGCTACACGCAAACCGCCACCTCGTACGAAAACACCCGCAGCGTTGAGAGTTTCAGCGGCGCGATCGGCAACGTGAAGAAGTTGACGGTGGCGGTGCTCATTGCCGACAAGATCACCCGCGCTCCTGGTGCGGATACCAGTGCAGCAGCCGCCGCCGTGCCACCCACCATCACGACGCGCACACCGGAGGAGATCACCCGCATTGAAACGCTCATGCGCAACGCGCTGGGTGTTGACTCAACGCGCGGCGACATGATTTCCGTGGTGAGCGCACCATTTGATATTCCCGCCCCACTTGCGGTACGGCGGGATTCCGTGGTTGCGCCGGATATGATCGCGCGGTTGCAGACAAATCCCAAACCGTTGGTGGCCGTGGCCGCGTTGGTGGTGCTGCTGGTTATTGCCGTGCTCACGTTGAGTGCGCTGAAACCGAAGAAAGGCGCAGCGCAACAGGCGAACAGCACGGGCACACTGCCGCCCAACAGCGGCTATCCGCAACTGCCGGCGTCGTCCCAGATGCAGTCTGCGTTGCACGGCGCCCGAGAGATGGAGCAGATGCAGGCTGAGGAACGCCGTCAGGTGATCCTGCCGCCGACGGCCACCAATGCCGATCGTGAACAAGCCATGGCAACCGTGGATCAGCGACCTGACGCAGCGATGCGCGTCACGCGCGGCTGGCTTCGTACCTGACACCGACGGAACGCATCGCATCATGACCACCGCACTCGCTCGCACCGGCACCGACCGTTACGCCCCCGATCGCCTCACCGGCCGTCAAAAGGTGGCGATCGTTTGCATGGCGCTCGGCACCGAGCACGCTGCCAAGCTGACCACTGGTCTTAATCCCGACGAGGTAGAGATCGTCGTGATGGAAGTCGCGCAGCTCGATCAGGTGCCCCCCGCCACAGTGGATGCCGTGCTCGCCGAGTGGCTCGAACTCACCTTAGGCATCGACTCGCTGACTACTGGCGGTATGGAGTTCGCCAAGGAGGTGTTGGAAACGGCCTTTGGCGAGGCACGCGCCCATCAGATTCTGACGCGCATTCAGGGACAGTTGGCTGACAGCGATCGGTTCGGTCGACTGCGCCAAGCCGATCCGCAACAGCTCAGCAACACGCTGCGCGGTGAGCATCCACAGACCATCGCGTTGATTCTTGCTCATCTGGATCCGGGGCATGTGGCCGCGATCCTGAAGGAAATCGATCCAGCACTGGGCGGCGAAGTGATGTTTCGCATCGCGAAGATGGACAAGGTTTCGCCTGAGATGGTGTTGCTGGTGGAGCGCGCCATCGGCACCGAAGCCGACATGTCGTTCTCACAGACCATGAGTCAGGTAGGTGGCCCGGCAGCGGTGGCCGCTGTACTCAACCTGGTCAGTGCAACGCTTGAGAAAGAAGTATTCGATCTGTTGACTGAGCGCGACCAGCCGCTCAGCGACCAGATCAAGAATCTCATGTTTGTGTTCGAAGACCTGCTCGCGCTTGACGACAAGTCGCTGCAGCGTCTGCTTCGCGAAGTGGATGTCAAGCAGCTGGCGCTCGCCCTCAAGGCCACGAGCCCTGAACTCAAGGGCAAGATCATGGGCACCATGTCGCAACGCGCGGTCACCGGCCTCAAGGAAGAGATCGAATTCCTCGGCCCGGTCAAGATGCGCGACGTCGAGGCCGCGCAGTCGGACATCGTCTCCAAGGTGCGCGCACTCGAAGAGACCGGTGAAATCGTGATGAGCAGCGGCACCGACGATGTCATCGTCTGACGGCGCGAAGATGATCATACAGGCCACCGCCTGGACGCTCGAGGAGTTGCCAATGCCCGACATCTTCCCGATATCGGATCTGCCATCACGACAGGCGGATGGGGCGGTGGAGATCGACGTGCACGCGCACCTTGCGGCCGAACGCACGCAACTGGAAGCCGACGCCTATTCCCGGGGTGTGCAGGACGCGGAACGCGCGGCCCGCGCGGCCGGTGACGCGCGTATGGCGTCGGCGCTCAGCGCGCTGGGTGAATCCGTGGCGTCGGTGCAGTTGCACGCGACACGGTGGACGGCCAATACCGAAGAGAACATCGCGGCCCTCGCGATCGCGGTGACGCGCCACATCGTAGAGCGTGAGGTGACCGTGGATCACACGATCGTGCGCGATCTCGTGCAACGCGCGCTGTCGCAGTTCCCGATCGACCAGACCATCACAGTCCGCTTGCACCCCGACGACGCCGCTACCTGCAGCAGTGCGGCAATAGCCGATGCCACGGGACGCGTGAAGGATGTGCGCTGGGTTGCCGATCCCAGCATCATTCGCGGTGGCTGTCTGGTGGAAGGCCGCGAACGCATCATCGACGGACGCATTGATACGTCGTTGGAGCGTGCCTATCGCAGCATTGGGCAGGTGCAGGCATGACGCGCGCGATTCACGCCGATCCTGCATTCAGCATTGCCTATACGCCGGCCGTCGAGTCCATGTTGGAGCGCCTCGACCCCCGCGATCGTTTTGCGACGTACGGTCGCGTCACACGGGTGGTTGGCCTGGTGCTCGAAGCCACGGGGCTTGAAGTCGGGTTGGGCTCGCTCTGTCGCATCACGAGTCACTCGCGTGATCGTTCCGTACTCGCAGAAGTTGTTGGCTTTCACGAACGCGGCGTCCTGCTCATGCCACTCGGCGAGTTGGACGGCCTGCATCCGGGCAGTTCGGTCCAGCCACTGGGCCGCACGTTCGGCGTCGATGTGGGTCCGGGTCTGCTCGGACGCGTGCTCAATGGCCTTGGTCATCCCATCGATGGCAAGGGAAAGGTCGATGTGATCGACCGCGTACCACTGGCCGCCGAGCCGCCCAATCCGCTGGAACGCGAAACCATTGATCGTCCCTTGGAAACTGGTGTGCGCGCGATCGACGGCTTGCTGACCATTGGCCGTGGCCAACGCATCGGCATCTTCTCCGGCTCGGGCGTTGGCAAGAGCACAATGCTGGGGATGATCGCGCGTCATGCGCAGGCCGACGTGAATGTCATCGCGTTGCTGGGCGAACGCGGACGCGAAGTGCGCGACTTCATCGAGAATTCGCTGGGGCCGGAAGGTCTCGCCCGATCGGTGGTCATTGTCGCCACAGGTGACCAGGCGGCGCTCGTTCGCGCGCGCGGCGCGCTCGTCGCAACGGCCATTGCCGAGTATTTCCGCGATCAGGGGAAGCAGGTGCTGCTGATGGTCGACTCCGTGACGCGTGTGGCAATGGCCTGGCGTGAAATCGGTCTGGCCACGGGCGAGCCGCCCACCACCAAGGGCTATCCACCATCGGTGTTTGCCGCCTTGCCGCGATTGCTGGAACGGGCCGGCAATGCTGCGAAGGGCGGCATCACCGGCATCTATACGGTGCTCGTTGACGGCGACGACTTCAACGAGCCGGTTGCCGACGCGGCCCGGTCGATTCTCGACGGTCACATTGTGCTCACGCGGCGCCTCGCGGCGCAAAACCACTTTCCCGCCATCGACGTGCTCGAATCTAAGAGTCGGGTGCGCGATCACATCATCAACGAGGTACAGCGGCGCGCCGGGAGTGCGTTGCTGCGACTGGAAGCTGCGTATCGGGAGAAAGAAGACCTGATCATGGTGGGGGCGTATCAGAAAGGCAGTGATCCGTACGTGGATGCCGCAATCCAGTATCGCGATCGCGCGCTGCAATTCCTGCAGCAGCGTCCTGACGAAATCACGCACTACGGTGACACGTATGCGGCGCTGGCGAAGATCGCCGAAGCGATCGAGTTGGCCGTGGTGCGCCGCTGATGTTCGCCTTCCGATTGCAGCGCCTTCTGGAATTGCGCGAGAAGGCCGAGCAGGCCAAGGCGCTCGAACTCACGACGGCGCAGGCGCGCGCCGAGTCGGCGCGTCGGGAGCGCGATGCACTGGCCGCCCTGCAGGCCTCGTCGCGCGCCGAGGTTGCGGCGGCGCAACGTACGGAACCGCGCGTCGGTCATCTCACACAGCTGGGCGTCGTGTTGCAGTCCCTGGACCAACGGCTCGAATCGGCCAGCGAGACACTGCGCGCGGCCGATGAGGTCGTGGATGGTGCGCAAAAGCTGCTGGACGATGCGGCACGCGAGCGCCGGGTCCTCGATCGCCTGAAGGTTCGACACTCGGACCAATGGCGTGCGGAAGAAGCGCATAAGGATCGCCTTGGCATGGACGAGATCGCACTGTCACGCTTCTCGCGCAACGCCGAAGCGCGCACGGCCAACGATACTGCCACGACAACCGGCGATGGCAATGATCGGCCGGACACTCTCAGGAACGACAACACACCGACATGAAGAAACTGCTCATTCCCGTACTCATCGCGGTGCTCGCCGGAGTTGGCGGCGGCTCCGGATTCTCGTATATGCGAGTGTCCAAGGCCTTTGTTGCCGACTCGACGAAGCTGGCCGACAGCCTGAAGGCGCATCCACCGGCGGCCGATTCAGCGGCACACACTGCACCGGCGCACGCGGCCGCATCCGACACGCACACCGCGGTAGACTCTGCCGGGTCGGCAGGGACGCTGCCACCGACACCGGCCGACAGCATACGCACCGTTGAGGCGTCGCGCGCCACGCTGCGTGGCGCAACGAAAGGACTTCCCGATGCCACCACGCCGGCGCATGCACCGGCCGCAGGCGATCCGAAGCACCCTGACATCGCACACGAATCGCCGCCCAAGCCTGCCAACGCGACGGCCTCGGCAGCCAACATCGTTCGACAGGCGCGCAACGAAGCCATGAACGCCGTGCTGCCAGAGCAACGCCTGGCCAAGATCTTCGCCGCAATGTCGGCGAAGGACGCCGCCAAAGTGATGGAGCAAATGCCCGACGTCGACGTGCGGGCAATTCTTGCCATGATGAGCGATCGAACCGCGGCCGCCATTCTTTCGCAGTTCCCGGCGGCGCGCGCCGCTGCCATCACAAAGGGCGCCGCGCGTGCGCCAGAGGTGAAACCATGAACATCAATGCGACATTCGCACCGCGGGTCACGTCGCGAGTGGACTCGTCTGCGCGCACCGAAGCGACACCGCGCCAGGATGATCACGACAACTCTACGGTTGCCGGCACACAGCGGGCTCCGGCACACGCCGGGTTTTCGGCGCTGTTGGCGCTGCTGGCTGGCGCCGGGACGCACGTGCAGGTGGACCTGACGCGCCAGCGGCCTGCCGAGGGGATCTCGCTGCTCGACACGCTGCTTGATGGTTCAGCCCGCGACGCGGACGCGACCGGAGACAGTGGACCGTCACCAGAGTCACAGTTGCCCGCCATGGCAACGTCCTCGCAGCGTGTTGTCGAAGCACTGCGCTATAGCATCCTCAACGATCGTGGCGCAGGCGACGAAACCACCGATCTCGATGCGCTGCGTTTGGCGCTGAACGACGCCACGAATGGCGTGGCCGCACCATCGCCCGGGCGCGACCGCCGTGAACTGTCGCGCCTGAACGAGGTGATCAGTCGCATCGTGACGCGCCGGGGAGCATCGATCGATCAACTCAAGGCGCGCGGCGATACGGAAGCGGCCGACGTGCGCGCGGCGCTCGACGCGTTGCTGGCAAGTGCCGGGACGTCACGCGCACCGGAGTTGACGGGCGCTACCGATCCGGCCGCGTTGAGCGCAAACGCGGCCGCGACAGCGACCGCGCTCGTGAATGCGCGATTCACGTCGACGGTTGACGTCACCACACCGGTGCGCACCATCGATGCGCTGGCGCCTGAGCTGCGCGCAAAACTGATACGGGTCATCGAGCGCATGAAACACGAGTATGGCCATGACGTGCATATCATGGAGACCGCCCGTTCGCAGGAACGTCAGGACTTCCTGTATGAGCAGGGACGGACACGGGCCGGTGCAGTGGTGACCTGGACGCGCGATTCCGCACACACGCGCGGTGAAGCAGTTGATGTGATCGTGGACGGCATGTGGAGCAACGCCGACGGCTTTGCGCGCCTGCAACGCATTGCCAGCGAGGAAGGATTGCGCACGCTGGGCATCCGTGATCCTGGACATCTGGAACTCGCCGCCGCTGCGCGGCCGATGACCGGCGCATCGGTACCCGAGATCCCGCCGCAGGTTGGGCCACCGGCAACGCCACGGATCGCAACCGAGACTACACCGTCCGGTATTGCGCGGGTAGCCGGTACGGCGGGTGTGGCTGGAATCGCACGCATCGCATTTACCGGCGGGTCGCGTGGTCTTGATCGCGCGAATGCGTCCGAGGCGGATCGGTCGACAACGGCGGCACCTGCCGCGTCAACAATCGCGGCGCTCGCGAACGGGCCAGCCAGCGATCGCGGACTGGGGGGGGGGAATGCGTTTGGGCGCGGCGAACGCGACGATCAGGGCCGTCCGCTCAACGACGGTCGCAGACTGGGTGAAGCGCGGCGCGAATCACCTGGTGCGACAGAACTCAACGCGTTCGGCGCGCTGAACGCACACACTGCGAGTGCCACATCGCAACCCGGCGACGGGATCACGCCGACGATTGTTGTCGACGCGGCATCGCGCGTGGCCGACGTGCAACAGACGCGCGACAGCGCCCCCGCCGGTTCGGTGTTGCGCATGACACTGAACGTCGACACCGCAGATGGCGGTCAGGATCGGATTACCGTCGATCTGCGCGGCGCGAGTGTGGGCACACAGATCCACACCGATGCGGGGAACGCCGAACAACTTCGGCTGCGCACCGCAGAGCTGCAGGATGCACTCGGCCGACACGGACTCGAGAGCGACAGCGTGCGCATTACCAGTGCGGCTCGCGGCGAGATCACCGATGTTGCGCGGCTTGTGGGCAGCGAGCGTGATGGCGCGCGACTCACTGCGGCGCAGCACGGTTCGGCGAATGATGGAGCCACCGGTCAGGGGCAGCGTGATCGCTCCGCCAATGCACGGGAGTGGGATCGACCTGAATCGTCGCGGCAGTCGCGCGGCGAACGCGAGTCGGCACGACAGGGCGCGGGCCAACGTGGCCAGCGCGATACGCCCAACGGGAGCGCATCATGATTACCGCCGTTCGTACCACCATGTTCGCAGACACCACGTCCACGACTCCGACCACAACACCGACCACCTCCGGCACGCCAACTGTTGGACCAGTGCGTGGGCCGCTGGCGCCGTCTCAACCACGTACGCTGCCGACGAACGCCGCAGGACTGGGACGCGATGAGTTTCTGAAGCTGTTGGTGTCGCAACTCAAGAACCAGGACCCGCTCAATCCGATGGACGCAAAGGATATGGCGGCGCAGTTGGCACAGTTCTCGACGGTCGAACAGTTGATCGCCATGAACACCACGCTGGAAGCGTCGCAGGCATCGGCGGCCGCCACTGCGGATGCCATCAAGGCGCTTGAGGAGACGCAGAATGAACGGGCCGATGAGTTGGCCCAATTGATTGAAGGACAAATGGCAATGTCGACAGTTGGAAAAATTGGCGTGACGACGGGCAATACCCTGTTTGTCGATCGCGACGGACTGGGCACGATGGTGGTCGATACGGGCACGCTGAAAGGCACGGGTCAGGTTACCGTGACCGACGACAGAGGGCAGATCGTGGCCCGTGGTGTCATCGCCAAGGTTGGTGTTGGACAACAGGCATTCGACCTGCGAGACGTCGCGTTCGAACCGCCGTTGAAGGGCGGGAAGTACACGTTCAAGTTCGAGGTCGCAACGGAGGGCGGCCAGCTGCGGCAGGTGAAGACGTACTCGTCCGGACGGATTACCGGTATGAGATACGAGCAAGGGAATCCCATTCTCATCATCGGTGACTCGCTTTCGGTCCCGATGTCGCAACTGACTCAGATTCGCGGCTGACCGCGAACCTCCACGAGGACTAAACACCTATGCTTCGCTCGCTTTATGCCGGTGTCTCCGGCCTGCGCAACAATCAAACGCGCATGGATGTGATCGGAAACAACATTGCCAACGTGAACACCGTGGCCTTCAAGGCCGGACGCGTGACGTTCAAGGAAGGCTTCGCGCAACTGCTGCAGGGCGCCAGCCGTCCGCCTGGTGACCAGGGTGGTATCAATCCGATTCAGATCGGACTCGGCATGCAGATCGGTTCCATCGATCAGATCTTCAATCAGGGCAATCTGGAAACGACAGGTTTGAACACCGACGTCGCGATCCAGGGTGATTCCTTCTTTGTTGTGCGAAAGGGGAACCAGAGTTTTTACACGCGCGCCGGCAACTTCCAGGTGGATGCGTTGGGCCAACTGGTGACGCCCGCCAACGGCTTTATCGTGCAGGGCCGCATGTACGAGAACGGCGTACTGCTGGATGGGATCCGCGATATCCGATTGCCGTTCGGCCAGAAAGTATCGGCCAAGCCAACGTCACTGGCAACTCTTGCCGGAAACCTGAACGCCGCATCACCGGTATTCCAAGGCACCTTCACCGACCCGCTCGATCGGGCGCTTCCGGTGAATGAAAAGGCCTGGACAGAAACGCAGATCGCGGTGTTCGACTCGCAGGGAACCAAACACGACATCAAGATCCAGTTGTGGAAGACGGGTCAGAACACGTGGGACTGGCGCCTCGATCCACTCGCATCGGCGACGACCGAAAGCTTCCAGACCGATGCGCTTTCACCACCATCGGACATTACCCTGCCCACCCCGCCGGCGGGGTATGAAATCCTGCCAGCCAACGTGCGCGTCACGAGCGCGTCGGGTACGGAGTACCTGTCGCCGGCCGACTTCACCTTCGCGCCGCCGTCGGTGCAGTTCACCACCAACATGCCGTCGAGTTCCGAGATCAAGATCTCGTACTTCATGAGTCCGACAACTGCCGTCCCCGATGTGAACAGCGGCACGTTCACGTTCGATCAAACCGGTATCATGAGCACCAACATCAGCGCGTCGCTCGACTTCGCCGTGCCTGGCGCCAACCCGATGATTATCGACCTCAAGCTGATTGGTGGCGTGAACGGCCTCACGCAGTTCGCCTCGACCAGTTCCACGGCCGTGCTGCGCGATCAGAACGGCTACACAGCCGGTTCGTTGGAGGACTTTGCGATCGATCGCTTCGGTCTGATCACGGGGTTCTTTACGAACGGCACCACGTCGTCACTGGCGAAAATCGTCCTCGCCGACTTCAGCAACCCGTCGGGTCTCATTCGCTCTGGCGACAACATGTATCAGGAGTCGGCGAACTCCGGTAGCGGTGTGCTGGGCTTCGCGCTCGAAGGCTCGCAGTCGGCGCTCACCAGCGGCGCACTGGAAATGTCCAATGTCGATCTGGCGCAGGAGTTCACGAACATGATTGTGGCGCAGCGGTCGTTCCAGGCGAATGGCAAGGTGATTACCACTGCCGATGAAATGCTTCAGGAGCTGATGTCCGTGAAGCGGTAAGACTCGTGGCTTAGCGCCTCGCCCGTCAACGCAACGGTGGAGACGGAGGGTGGTGGTCATTCGACCTCACCCGCCGTCTTCGTCGTTCTCATGACGGCATTTGTTGCCGAGTGCGGCTCGTATTGCCGTGCGGCAACTTCTGACTTTCATTATTTTCCGTTATTTGGAAATGCTCCAACCTCTTACTCTGTACTCATTTACTACCGACTACCGACTACCGACTACCGACTCTGTCCCTATGGCCTGGTCTATGCATTTACTGGATCCGCGAATCCCACCCTTGTCCCGACCACTGCCATGTCCGCCCCACCAACTGCGCCAGTTCCCGAGAACGTTGAAGGTCAGGCCGCGCCAACCGGGTTCAAGGCTAAGCTGCCGATGATGGCGATGGTGGCCGTCGGCATCGCCATTGGCGGCGGTACCGGTGCCGTGGTTGTCGGGCCGATGGTTGCCAAAAAGATGGGCAAGGTCGCGCCACTTCACGCCGACAGCGCATCCGCGCATGGCGAAGCAGCGGCCGATGGCGGCGGCGGCGGCGAGCACGCAGCGGCCGGCGGTGAGAAAGGGGGCGGGGCGGAAGCCTCGGTGCACCTGCTCGAGAATCTCGTGCTCAATCCGGCTGGCACGAACGGCAGTCGGTTTCTTCTGCTCACGGTAGCCATCGAAACGGGAACGCCGGCTGTGGCTGCGGAGATGACAACCCGCGATGCGGAGTTGCGCGACATCATCCTCACGTCGCTTGGCACGAAGACCGTCGATCAGCTCACCGACATCAGCACACGCGAAGTCATCAAGGGTGAACTTCAGACTGCGATTGGCGGTCGTTTCGGCAAGTCGGCCGTCAAGCGTCTGTACTTCCCGCAGTTTGTCGTGCAGTAAGCACGACTGTCGCGATATGACCTCCGAGACTCTCAGTCAACACGATATCAGTCGCCTGTTGGACGGCGGCACTGGAGCCACACCGAATGCCGCCGTGGCGACGGATATTCAGGTGTACGACTGGCGCCGTCCGCACCGCGTTTCCAGGGAGCGCCTGCGCACGGTCGAAGCGATGTACGAACGTCTGGTGAAGGGTCTGGAAACGTGGCTCGTCACCCGCTTGCGCGGATCGGTCGAGGTGCGGCTGCAGAGTCTGGAGCAATTCTCGTTTGGCGAGTTTTCGCTGTCGCTGCCAATGCCCTGTTCGTCATTCATCTTCGATATTGCCGGCACCGGTCAACAGGGTGTGATCGATATCGGGCCCGAACTCTCGACATATGTTGTCGACCGGTTGTTCGGTGGTGAAGGCGGCGGCACCGCGCTCACCCGGGCCCTGACCCCGATTGAGCGAATGGCTGTGCGATCGATCGCCGACAAGGTGGCGATCTTGTTGCAGGACACATGGAAGGATCATGCGCCGATGGCGCTCAGCGTGACCGGCTTCGAATCCGCACCCGAATCACTCCAGGTCATTGGCCGAGATGATCCCGTTTTGGTCGCCAACGTGGAGTTTGCGGCGGGCACAGTGAACAGCCTCATGATGATCTGTCTGCCGTTCGCCGTGCTTGACACGTTCGTTGCTGCGCACAGCCGACAGCAAGTTGCCGCGCCGTCGGCCAGTGTGGCCGAACGCGAGGCCAGCCGGCACCGCAGTGAAGCCGCCGTGCGGGCCAGCAAGGTGCCGCTCACGGCGCGTCTGCCGGACTTTCACTTATCGATGCGTGACATCGCGCAACTCGAGGTGGGCCGGGTGATTCCCACCGGTATATCGAAGGACGCGCGGGTTATCGTGCGCGCCGGTTCGCAAGAACGTTTCATCGGTCACCCGGGCCGCGTCTCGGGCAACCTCGCGATTCGCATTCTCGACGCGGTGTCGACCGCGTATCCGTCTCCCGATTCCCGGACCTCTGAATGAACCCCGCCGAGACCGCCGACGCGCTGGTAGCCAGCGGCGCACGCGACGCCGATGCGTCTGTCGCGCGCACGCCGCAGTTCACCGAGTTCGAACAGACCATTGCGGGCACGAGTGAAGTACCCATCGGAATGCTGCTCGATCTCACGTTGCCCATCTCGATCGAACTCGGCAGGACCACCATGACGGTGCAGGAGCTGCTGCGTCTGGGTCGAGGCTCGGTGGTGCAACTCGACCGACTGGCGGGCGATCCCATCGACATCTACGTCGGTGATCGTCGGTTTGCCGAAGGCGAAGTGGTGGTGCTGGGCGAACACTTCGGTGTGCGCATCACGCGCATCTTGACCGCCGGTGGCCCCATCAACCAGCAGGTGGCGTAGTGCGCACGCGTGTGTGTGCGTTGTTGACGGACTACGTTCCGCCCACCACCTGAGCCATCACGAGTCATGCTGATCGCTGCTCTTGGCGTTGTTGCCGCGCTGTCGTTCGTTCTGGGCCTTGGCGCTCTCTGTCTCTGGGCGCTCAAGCGTTGGAGCGCGATGTCACTTCAGTCGCGCACGCGGGTGGCCGTCGAAGTAGTGCAGCGCGTATCGTTGGGTCCGAAAACCGGACTCGCGGTGATTCGGGTTGGTGAGAAGGTGATGGCCGTGTCGGTTGGTGAGGGCGGTATCCGTACGTTGTTCGAGCTGGATGACGTTGATCGGCAGCGAGTGATTGCCAGCAGTCAGATTCCGGTGCCGATGGACTCGAGCGGTGAAGCGACGGCATCATTTGTGAAGTTTCTGCCGAGCGCGTTTGGCCGCGCACTGCAGAAACAATCGGAAACGATGGTAACGGCGGCACCAGTTTCGGAGGCGGCACCACTTTGGGCGGCGGCGCGCGTCTCACCGAAAGTGGTGTTCAGTCCGACAGAGCCGTGCGAGATCCCTTCGTTTCTGACTGACGCGCCGAGAACACAGCGGGGGCAACTGTTGTCGTATGGTCCGCCGGTGGTGCGCGCGGCGGTTACGGACGATCATGATTTTCGTGCGATGCTGGGTGGGGCGATGAGCCGAACGACGCGCCTGGCGGTGTTTTTCGGTGCGATGATTCTGGCATCCGCGGCGGAGATGCCGTTGCGCGCGCAGGCGGCTCCGCCAGTGACGCCGCCAGTGACACCGCCAGTTTCGCCCGTAACACCCGCTCCGACGGCGGCGGCAGCACCGATGCCGTCACTTCCGGCGTTTCCGGCAAGCGCTGGCACGCAACAAAGCGCGCAACCCATCACGCAGCCAAACGCGCCAGTGGCGCCTGCTGCTCCGCAGTTCACGCTGCCGTCGTCTGTTCGCGCCGCCACCTCCGGAGCGTCAACGCCCGCCAAACCGCGCACCGGCAACGGGGCATCGGTCACATCAGGTGGTGCAGGCACGCGTCGCCCCATGTCGCAGATGCAAATCGATTCGACAGTGACCGCCGCAAAGCAACCGCGCGCGGCGGCCGCGCAGCCCGCACCGATTGGGGCCGACGAAGCGGTCATGCGCGTGATGCCGCAAATGGACGTGCAACTGGGTGATGCCAGGGACGGTGGACTTCGTTTGAATGGCACCGTGGGCATTGTGGTGATGATGGGGTTGCTGACGCTGCTCCCCACGCTGCTGCTGATGATGACCGGGTTCACCCGCATCTTGATTGTGCTGCATTTTCTCAAGCAGGCCATGGGCACACAGAGCGCGCCGCCGGCGCAGTTGCTGGCCGCGATGGCGCTGTTGCTCACGGGCTTCGTGATGGCGCCCACGCTGCGCGAAGTGAACCGCAAGGCTATCACACCCTGGCTGGATGGCCAGATCACGCAAGTCGAGATGATGAAAATCGGTGTGGTGCCGATGCGCGAGTTCATGCTCAAGCAGACGCGCGAGTCCGATCTCAAGACGTTTGTTGACATGAGTCGTCTGCCGCGCCCCAATACCGCCGCCGACGTGCCGTTGCATGTGCTGATGTCGGCGTTTGTAGCCAGCGAATTGCGCACCGCCTTTCAGATTGGCTTTGCGATTTATCTTCCGTTCATCATTATCGACACGGTGGTCGCGTCGGTGCTGATGAGCATGGGCATGTTCATGTTGCCGCCGGCCATGATTTCATTGCCATTCAAATTATTGCTGTTCGTGTTGGTGGACGGGTGGAGTCTCACCATTTCCAGTCTGGTACAGAGTTTCAAGTAGCGCGTGGCGTTGCAGTCTCGTTGCACCGCGTAAACGGCCGCGTCGGCCCGGCGCACCGCAACGAGTTGAACGGCCGCTCACGGATACCGTGGGCGGCCGTTTGTATCCAATTAGCATGGCGCGCTCGTCCCTGCGCCGTCGGACGACATCCCCTCCCGTCTGGAGTTGG
>JANOKE010000932.1:0-4534 GCA_031419135.1 Gemmatimonadaceae bacterium | reverse complement strand
CGCCCGGAGTACGAGCTACCAGCGCCAGATGTTGACGAATCGGAAAGGGCGCCGGGATTTCGACTGGTCACACTCGACGCGCTCGTACGCATGAAGCTCACGTCCTTTCGGGACAAAGATCGGGTGCATGTAAGGGACCTCATCGGTGTCGGACTGGTTGATGCAACGTGGCTCGAACGCGTGCCGCCCGCGCTGAGCATTCGGCTGCAAGCGTTGCTTAACGATCCTGACGGTTGAGGATCGACCCGATTATGGTTAGTCAAGTCGAGTGACTTTAGTCTACCTCCCGGGCGTGCTGGCCGCAGTCGCTGTGACGCTGGCCGTGGCGCAGCAGTTGCAAGAGCCGCGCACCGCGCCGACAGCGGATACGCTGTCCGTGCGCGACGCGGGTCCGGGCGGTGATCGCGCGAGCGCACTGCAGATCGCCAGGAACGCGGCAAATTCCACACTGCGCGTGAAGCCCGAGACCGTGGTGGTGTATCGCAACAGCACCGACAGCGCGTCCGGTATCCAGGTTCCGGTCGTCATTTCACGCGCCGAATCACTCACCGTTACCGCCGCCGTGCGCCAGCGTATCGCCGATGCGGAAGCGATGAAGCTCGCACCGGGCCAGCGCCAGCGTTGCCCGGCGCGGCGGAAGGGGTCACGTCGTCGTCCACCACATCCAGCAAAGACCCGCACGCCGCGTTTGATGCGTCGCTGGTAAAGGTGAACGTCTGGCTTGACAGCGTGGGTCTGCAGCGGGCGCGCCGCGCACCGCCACCAAGGCCACCTCGGTGATGCCCCGAACGGCCTGCAAGGAGGTCTCATGGGAGCGTATGCGTAACGCGGTTGATCGGATTCGCGAACGATTGCTGAGGGCGGCCGCGGCACTCGATGCGGTCAACGTCGCTTACGCCGTGGTAGGAGGCAACGCGGTCGCTGCGTGGGTGTCACGTGTGGACGAATCTGCCGTGCGGAATACGCAGGACGTGGACATTCTCCTGCGTCGCGATACACTCGAAGCGGCCACGCAGGCACTGCACGCAGTGGGATTCATATATCGGCACGTAGCGAGCATGGACATGTTTCTTGACGGACCGGACGCCAAAGCGCGCGACGCACTCCATGTGGTGTTTGCCGGGGAACGCGTGCGACCGGAGTATCTGTTGGCTGCGCCTGATGTTGACGACTCCGAGCGGGCTGTCGGATTCCAGTTGCTGGCGCTCGACGCGCTGGTGCGGATGAAACTCACGTCGTTTCGGGACAAGGATCGCGTTCACCTGCGTGACCTGATCGGTGTTGGCCTTGTCGGTCACGACTGGATCCCGCGACTGCCAGTGCCGTTGCGGGATCGGCTGAAGACCGTGCTCGATGACCCGGACGGTTGAAAAGGGTTCGCTTCACAAGCGCGACATTGCTCCCCCATGCGTTCGGGACAGTCACTGACGAAAACGCCCGTTCGCGGGTTACGGAAGGCGCCGCTGGTTTCGGAAGCACCTCCGATTCGACATCGACCTCCTCATACCGCTCGTACGCGGACCAAGTTCGTGCGGCTCAACGCGCGAAAGGGACAATCATATTCACGATAAGCGAATACGGTGAGCGGGGGGGGCGCTCAAACTTGAGCCACACCTGCACGGATGCTGTCTGCGGAGTGCCGTCCGATCTCCTATCGCTTGCCTTAAGCGATTGCGCATTCAACACCATACGAACCGAGTCTGCGGCGAACGCCTCGGAAACGCCGCGCCGCTCAACGCGGACCGCATATCCACCGTCGTGCCCGGTCAGGACGACTTGATCAGCCGTGTAGAATCCCGCTCCACCGTCCAACACACCGCCCCCAACGCGAAAGGAATCGAGCGGTGCGCGGGACATGTCCGCCAGTGCGCCATGAACGATTGCGACACCGCTCAATCCCCATTCCGCCGTCGAAGAATTCACTTCCGGTGAGTTGCACGCCACCAGCAACGCGAGCGGGATCGCGAGTGTCTCAAACCACTGAGGAGTACGCTTCATCTGGATTCCCTTAGAGATTATAGAAATTGTAGCGCCATAATGCGCGAAATACCGATTGAGGAGGACGTGCTGTCGGCGCGTCGTAGGTAAGCCCGCCGTATACTCCCCAAGAGGCGAGCGACGGCGCAAAGGCACGCTCAGCCACCGAGCCCGCCGCGCAGTACACAAATTGATCCGAGTGTGTGAGCAGCGCGGTCGATGGACTGGACATACGACACTGGCGCATGATTTGCGAAAGGTCATAGAGCGAGATACTCAAAATGTCGTCGTCGCCCGCTATTCCATCGTCATCAGCCGACGAATCCACCAGATCCAACAGAAGCGCCGCAAAAGTCGCCTCAATGATTAGTCCGTTTCCATTCGACCGATATGGGTTCATTTCGAGGAGGAACTGACTGAGGCCATCACCGTTCGAGGCGCTCCCATCCGCACTGTTGATGATACGAGCAGCAAAGAAATCAGCGAATCCCTCAACGTACGCGCACGATGTGTTGTACGGCACCTCCGGATAATGCGTCGGGGACCCGCAGCCAAACGAAAGCGCTACCCACGGATCAATCGCGACAAAATGGAATGCATGCCCATACTCGTGTACAACGTTGACTATGCCGTTGCGCCCCCACGCCATATTGGGCCCGATTCGGACATAGTCTCCGGGGGAGTCGTAGTTCGTCGCCAACGCCGGGCCGTCACTGACCCGGTACGTGACAGGCCCGCGCGCACGATTGAACATCCCCGCAGCAACCACGTTGTACCGCTGATGATTGATGAATACCTGCGCGGCGGCGTTGTTATTCACAGCGAGCGGCACCTGTGCACCGAAGTCCCATACCGAAATCCAGCCCACCGCACCGGAGAACGCGTTGTTGTAATTGTTGACCTGTAGGGTCGAGCTACTCAGAGTGGCGGTGACATTGATGGAGAAGGCGTCGTCACTGCATGAAACCGCGAACGCACCTTGCGCATCCGCGCCAACGTCGAATCCGCTCAGCGGTACGCCAGCCACAGTACTGCAGTAACCCGTCACACGTACACTGGGAACACCTTCAATTGCACTGTTCCCGAATCCGTCTGAACGCAGGTACGTAATCCTGCCAGAGAAGGTCATTGCGGAGCTTGTCGGGTTCACCGCTGCTACCGGTGAAACGGCGATCGCGGACCTGCTACCATCTCGCGCGGGCGAGGCCGCCGTCTGAACTGTTCGGGACCGAAATGCACCAATGCTGCCGTTGGTCAGATAGCGAGTCGTATCCTTCACGATGGCTTGGTCATATTCGGTGTCGACGCGTCCACCCAGATCGTCAATGAGAATCCAGAGGTTGCCCGTGACAACCTCGCTCCCCGGTGCTCCGAGTTGCCGGTCATCCCGTACCTCGGAACCGTCAAGCGAATTCACGCTGGCCATGACGTGGTAGTAGCCGGGTTCTGCAAATGTCACGACTTGGTTCTGATCCACCTCGGCGCCGGGCGAAATTGAACGAATTTGCACCTCCTCGATATAGGCCGCGACGCGCCCCGACGGCGACTGATCCGCGCGAATCCGAAGACGACTCGATGTCGATCCGCGAATTCCAGTCACGTGGCTGGACAACGTGACAGGCGAGCCTGGACTGTACTTCCCCGTCGCTGAGAGAACCACGTCTACACGATTAATGTGCGCAAATGAGGCTGTGACTCCTTGGCCCTCGCGTGCAGACGTATCGGTCTGTGCTACCTGTGCGTCGGCGCCTGGCGGCGCGGCAATTCGATTATTGTCGCACCCAGTCGGGGCGAATAGCATCCACACGAGAACGGTCGCACGTAGCCATTTCTGCCCGCCCCCCCCAAAAAACGACCACAAATCGACAGCGCGAACCTCGCGCGAATATGCAAGCGGGTACCAATATCCGTGCCGTGGTTGCTCACTGCACCTCCCTCCGTTGATTCCAAGATGGCCGTCGTCTTCCCACACCGTGTGCGACATGCGCACTAATGCGTAGCGAAAAGGAGAGTCGGTTGTCAAGTGAGTCCGTCGCGAGCCCCTCGCGTGTGTGATCTTTGCACAGAGTGCGCGCCTTATGAAAACGGGAGACACCCAGCAAGCTGGACGTCTCCCGTCTCCCGTCTTCCTTCTCCCGTCTCAAAACACAGCCACCAACCCTACTCGATGTCACCCATCGTAAACGGCACCGGCTCCGCAAACGCACTCGGCAGCAGCGCTTCGAAGTTCGGCTCAATGGCCACCGGAATCGGCTCCGGCTCGGGCAACGCATCCGACTCGACGTCCACTTCCTGATACCGGTACATACCCGTACCGGCCGGAATCAGATGGCCGATGATGATGTTCTCCTTGAGCCCCATCAGGTTGTCGCGCGATCCGCGGATCGCCGCATCCGTGAGCACCCGCGTGGTTTCCTGGAACGACGCCGCCGACACGAACGACTGCGTGGTGAGTGACGCCTTCGTGATCCCGAGCAGCAACGGCTCCGACGTGGCCGGTACCTGCTTCTTCTTCTTTGCCTCGTCGTTCTCCTTCCGAAACTCGGCGCGATCGACA
>JANOKE010000931.1:0-1905 GCA_031419135.1 Gemmatimonadaceae bacterium | reverse complement strand
GAAAGTCCAAGAGGCCAGCTCCGCGCGACTTCGTACCGGCGGATTGCGTTCAACCCCAGATTGTGCCGCGGCTGCGCGCGGCACGAATCTTTACTTCGTTGAACTAAACCGCTGCGCGGTAGTGTGGTTCGGGACGGGTCTCCTCGGGAGGGCCGTCCTTTTGTGTGGGGGCCGACGTCGGTAACATCGCGGAAGCAGGTCACGCTTCTCACACCGACGGAGGTTCAGATGCAGACGCTCACGGACCGGATGGGCGAGGACATGCGGTTGCGCGGGTTCGCGCTGAAGACCCAGCAGTCGTATCGTGGCGCGGTGGCCATCTTGGCCAGGTTTCATCAGCGGTCACCCGACTCCGTCGACACCCTCACGGAAGCTGAGTTGCGCGCGTTCTTCCTGCACTTGATCACCGAGCGCCAGGTCTCGCGCAGTACCCTCATTGTCTATCGCAGCGGCATGCGGTTTCTCTATGAAGTGACGCTGCGGCGTGCGTGGCCCGTGTTCGATTTGGTACGGCCGGCGAAGCGCCACACGCTGCCCACTGTGCTCGCGGTGGCGGAGGTGCATCAGCTGTTGGCGGCGGTGCGTGATGCGCAGGCGCGAATGACGCTGACGCTGATCTACTCGTGCGGCCTGCGGCTGACTGAGGGGATCAGTCTCCTGACGAGCGATATCGATCGGGCGCGCATGGTCATCCATGTGCGGGCCGGGAAAGGCGGCCGCGAACGGTATGTGCCGTTGCCCATGCGCACGCTCGACCGGTTGGGCGCGTATTGGCGCGCGACTCCGCCGGCGCGGCGCCGCACCGCCGCGCACGGGGCGTGGCTCTTTCCCAATCGCGAGGCGACCGGGCCGCTGCGCGCGATCAATCTGCAGAAGACGTTCGGGGCGGTGGTTGCGGACGAGCGGATTGACCAAACACGCGTCCATTCACACGTTGCGGCATTCGGTCGCGACGCACCTGTTGGAGTGTGGCGTGCATCTGCGCACGATTCAGGAGTTACTCGGGCATCAACGTCCCGCGACGACCGCCGTGTACACGCCTATCACGCCGGTGGTCACGAGTGCACTGCATGCCACGGTGAACACGCTCATGGCCAGCTTGTAGCGGCCGGGCGCGTCACCGGGCGCGGGCATGACCGTGGCCACGGTCGTGCGGCAATTTGGGCCGGCGTATGCGGCGCGCTTTGGCGCCGCGATGCCGGCGGGCCATCAGCGTGCGCTCGACGATCTCGCGGCCTGTCGCACCGCCGCGATGGGTGGGCACGTCACACAATGCGACACCTGCGGCATCGAGCACTATGTCTACCACTCGTGCCGTAATCGCAGTTGTCCGTCGTGTCACGGGGTGAGTACGCGCGCGTGGCTCGCCGCGCGCGAGACCGCGCTGCTGCCGGTACCTCCTTCCATGTGGTGTTCACGCTGCCCGCCGAGCTCCGCGCGATCGTGCGGGCGCATCAGCGCGTGCTGTTGGGCGCGTTGATGCAAACCGCGGCGGAGTCGTTGCAGGCGCTCGCCGCCGATCCGCACTATCTCGGCGGCACCGTCGGCATCCTCGCGGTGCTGCATACGTAGACGCGCGCGCTCGTGTACCATCCGCATGTGCATTGCCTCGTACCGGGCGGTGCGCTGGCGCCCGACGGCGTGACGTGGCGCCGAGCACGCGGCAACTACTTGGTGCCGGTATGCGCGCTCTCGGTGGGGTTTCGCGCGCGCTTTCTGGCGCGCTGGAAACGCGTGCTCCCCGACGTCGCCGTGCCGCCCGCCGTGTGGAAGAAACCATGGGTGGTGTATGCCAAGCCCACCGTGCGGGGCGAAGGCCCCGTGCTGCGCTATCTCGCGCGTTACGTGCATCGCGTCGCGATCACCGATGCGCGCATCGTGCGGGTCGATGCGACGACGGTGACG
>JANOKE010000930.1:0-1332 GCA_031419135.1 Gemmatimonadaceae bacterium | reverse complement strand
GTTTCATTTTCCTGTTCAATCCCGATGCGCGTCGTCTTACCGCGCGCGTAGCGCTGGATGCGTCGATTGGGCTGACCACGGGGGCACGATACACGTTGCGCGAGGTGCATCCGCTGGAAGGGCGGCGACTGGGCAAGCCTGGTGAGGGGTTCTGGCGTCGCGGCGACACAGTGAGCGTGGTGCTGGACGGAGGATCCGCGCTGGTGCTCGAAGTGACCTTGGCCCCGGCCAGCGTGAACGCGCCTCTCGTGTTTGGCACTACCGGCACCGCCACGGTCAGGGATGGCGTGCTGGCTGTCAGCAGCGCGTCGGGAGAGGTTGGCACGAGCGCGCGTGTTGCGGTGGCCCTGCCAACGCGCACCGTCGTCACGCGCGCGACCGTGAACGGCATTGATGCCGGTATCATCTCGCATCGCGGTGACGTGGTGGAGATTGGCGCGCGGTTTGGCGGCACCGCATTTCATCAGATGCAGCCAGTGGTTTCGTTTGACTCCATGAATACCGGCGGCCGCGTAACCGGCACGTTTACGATTCCCCGTCGTGTGTTCGACCAACTGCGTGCGCGACAGCGTGTCTGGCCCATTCCGTGGACGTCTGACGACTATCGCACCACGTGGCTGGTGTCTGAGCGTTTGCTGCTGTACGCGCCGTTCAGCGATGCCGACGACACGTGGGAGGCTCGGCTACTGATTGACGGCAAGCCGGTGGAATTCCGCAAGGCATACACGGCCGTGCGTGTCGTGCGCAGCACGTTTGTGGGGTTCTACGCCGATGTTTCGTTGCTTGAGCCCGACCGGCCGTATCGGTTTGAGTTGACGCTGCCGACGCTTGCACCGGGACAGTTCCGCGGACTGTATTTCGAGAACGTCGAAACGGAGTACGGGAGCACGATTGTGCCTCCGGGGCGTTGAACTTCAAATAATTGAACCGCAGAGTTCGCAGAGGTCGCGGAGAACATCGCGCAGGGCGAGTTCGAAGGATTTAACCGCCAAGGACGCAAAGGTCGCCAAGCACGACCTTGTTGAACAAATCGTTCCTTTGCGTCCTTCGCGACCTTCGCGGTTGAATCGGTTTGGTATTTCGCGCCACGAAGGATGCACCGAATCCGTAGCCATTCACCAGCAACGGCGTATGATTGGCCGAAACGTTCACCGCGCGGAGTATGGCAAACAGCGTGGCCACTCCGGCCAGTGACATGGCGGGCACAACCAGACCAGCGACTGCGCCGCCGCGCAGGGCAACACGAAGTGCACTCGCGGTGGAGTCTCGCGCGGCCATGGCGACACGAACGTTGGTGCGAATCGCCACCCACATGCCGAGCACGCCGGCGAT
>JANOKE010000929.1:0-2725 GCA_031419135.1 Gemmatimonadaceae bacterium | reverse complement strand
CATCGGAAGCAGCACGCACGCAGCAGTCTGGACGCCGAGCGGGAACACCTATGTCGCCCAGGATCTCGGAGTCTTTCCTGGTGCCACGAGCGCCGAAGTCCACGGTCTCGACGACCAAGGCCGGATGGTCGGATGGTCCAGCGCGGGCGGAGCGATCCCCACGTTTGCCGTGCCCTTCATGTGGACCCAGCCTGGCGGCTTCGTGAACCTCACGACCTTGGGTTACCCAAACGAGTCGCCCGTGGCAATGAGTCCTGGTGGGAAGGTGGTGAGCTGGAATCACTGGTACCAACTGGGCGATCCTGCAAGCGTCACGACGTTGCCGGCTCCACCACTGGGATACAGCGGAGCAGGATCGAACGGCAGCGCTATCAACGACAACGGTGACCAAGCTCATTTCCTGGTGAGCTCCAGCACACAAAACCTTACTTATCCGTTCCGACTGTCCAACGGCGGTACTTGGCAGTTGCTGTCGGGAAGCGGCACCGGCCACCTGAGCGTGGCCGGCATGGGCGGAATCAATGCCGCGCAGGATGTCAGCTTCACCGTGCTCAGTACGGCGATGATTGCCGCCGGTCCTACCGGCGTGGGCCAGAGCCTCGCCTCGCTCCTCTCACCTGCGTACGGAGGGGCCACCGTGGGTCTGGGCGGCCCGATGAACAACTCTGGCCAGATTCTCACACAAGTCATGATCGGGCGCAGTCAACGGCTCATGAAGATGACGCCGGTTTCCGCCTGCGGCGCCAACTGCCTGGTGGCGACCGGAGTGGTGGCAGCGCAGTTCGTGCAGGACCCCGCGTACCCGGGGAGCTGCTTTCAGGGCGGGGCGCCGGAGTTGTCAGTTGGACCTATCAGGGTCTCTGCGGCGTTGGCGCGATTGCCTTCCTCGTCGAGAACGCCGTGCTAGTCTGCCGTCCGATAAATACCTTGACAGAACGCGCTGCGCTCGTATCTTGGGACCATGGGGCGCCCTGTCGGCACGATCGAGATTACGAACGCTGAACGACACGAGCTGCGGCGCCGGGTCAACGCGTCGAGCGTCTCGAAGCGGGATAGTCTGCGCGCGGCCATCGTGTTGCGTCGGGCGAGCGGCATGGGCCAGGTGCAGGTGGCCCGAGAACTCGCAGTGAGTGCGGCCTGCGTAAACAAGTGGTCGCAGCGGTTCGAGCGCGACGGCGTGACCGGCTTAGCGGACGCGAAGGGACGGGGCCGTCGGCCGTCGATCCCGGCGCACACGGTTCAGCAGGTCATCACGCAGGCGACGCAGCCCAAGAAACCGCGGACCCGGTGGAGTGTGCGCACGATGGCGAAGGAGGTCGGCATCTCGCCGGATAGTGTGCACCGCATCTGGCAAGCGAACGACATCAAACCGCACGTGACGAAGACGTTCAAGCTGTCGAATGACCCGCGCTTCGAGGAGAAGTTCTGGGACGTGATCGGTCTGTATCTCCATCCTCCGGAACGGGCGTTGGTGCTCTGTTGTGACGAGAAGACGCAGTGTCAGGCCTTGGAGCGGACCCAGCCGGGCCTGCCCCTGGGCGTCGGCGAGATTCGCACCAGAACCCACGACTACACACGGCACGGCACGATCACCCTGTTTGCGGCGCTGAACTACCTCGACGGCAAACTGATCTCGCGGACGGAAGCGCATCACACGCACGTCGAGTGGCTGCGGTTCCTCAAGCAGATTGACCGGGAAACACCCAAGGACCTCGATTTGCATTTGATCGTCGACAACTACTGTACCCACAAGGAGAAGAGCGTCACGCAGTGGCTCGCCAAGCATCCGCGATTCCACCTGCACTTCACGCCGACCAGTTCCTCCTGGCTCAACCTGGTCGAGCGGTTCTTCGGCGAGCTGACGCAGGAGGTGATCCGCGAGGGGAGTTTCACCAGTGTGCGGGAGTTGGTCAGGGACATCAACCTGTATCTGGCCCAGCGCAACCAGGAGCCCAAGCCGTATCGCTGGAAAGCGAAGGGCGAAGAGATCCTCCGCAAGATCCAACGCGCCCGAGCGGCGCTGGCAGCCCAAGTTGCGACTACAGGTTAACTAATGGTATTTACCGGACGCCAGACTAGTTGAGGCCTTATTTCCGCTTCTCATAGGCGAGGTCTACTGTTATGAGCTTCAAGAAATGTTTGATCATCGGTGCGACTGTTATGGTCGGCGTGACAAGTGCCGCGTGCGCGACGGCCTATGGCACTCTCGAAAAGAGCGCTCGCGCGAGCTACGTGAATTCAAACTGGGATCAAGCTCTGCAAGACGTCAGCAAATCCTTGAGGATAAAGCCGGATTACCGTCCGTCGCAGCTATTGCTTCAGGTCATTTACCCAAAGGCGGTAGAGAGTCACCTGATTAGCATCAAGGAACTAAAAGCTAGCAATGCGAGATTCCGATGGGATGGAATCGTAGCTGAGTACTTTGGGCTGATTCAAGTCAATCAGGCCGCAAAATCACTTCCAACCATGATGGACGCGAAGACGAAGGCACCGATCAAGTTCGAAACCCAGGATTTTTCCGATGCAATTTCGGAGGCCAAAGCGAATGCCGCTGAAGAGCACTATCAAGAGGGTCGCAAAATTTTTGGTCAGGCTGGGATTTTCGCCCGGGATCAAGCAGCAGCCGAGTTTCGCAAGGCCGTCGGTTTTGTTCCCGGCTACAAGGATGCCATGACGCTGGTGGCTGAGGGGTACTACCAGGAGGGTGTGATCCTTTCGAAGCAAC
>JANOKE010000928.1:0-1033 GCA_031419135.1 Gemmatimonadaceae bacterium | reverse complement strand
GCACAGTCTCCGCGCGCGCGCTGTCCAGCGTCACGCCGAACTGGTGGAGCACCTGAGCCGCGATACCCTTTTCTTCGCGCAGCTGTGCCACGCGGGCATCGCGCTACGTCCGCCTATTGTCTGTCCGCTCTCGCCTCACGGCACGATCGGGGCGCTCTTGTCCATCAACTGTCGCGCAAAGTACGTGTACCCCAACGCTGTCGTGTGCGCCTGCTGCTCAGCGTTTGCTCCCGCGCCGTGGCCGCCTTCAATCACTTCGTAGAACAGATACGGCAATCCCATGGCGGCCATCTTCGCGGCAAATTTGCGCGCATGCTGCGGCCCCACCCGATCGTCTTTCGTGGTCGTCCAGATAAACGGCGTTGGATACTTCACGCCTGCCTTGAGATTGTGCAGCGGCGAGATGCTTTCCAGAAACGCGCGCTCCGCAGGAATGGATACGCTGCCGTACTCGCCTACCCACGACGCGCCGGCGGCGATCTGCTCGTAGCGCATCATGTCCAGCAGTGGCACCGCAATCTGCACCGCATTCCAGAGCTCCGGATGCTGATTCATCTCAACGCCCATCAACAAACCACCATTCGACCCGCCTTCAATGCCGAGTCGACGCGCGCTGGTGATCTTGCGCGCAATCAGATCCTGGCCAACGGCCGCGAAGTCATCGTAAATCACCTGTCGCTTGGTTTTGAGTCCGGCCTCGTGCCACGCCGGCCCAAACTCACCGCCGCCGCGAATGTTCGCCACGACATAGACGCCGCCTTGCTCGACCCACAGCTTGCCGACGTTCTCATCGTAGTACGGCGTGACCGACACTTCAAATCCACCGTAGGCGCTGAGAATTGTGGGGTTGGATCCGTCGAGCTTCATTCCCTTGGGATGCGTGATGAAGTACGGCACCTTGGTCCCGTCTTTCGAGGTCGCCTCAAACTGTTCGACCACACTGCGCGACGCGTCGAATCGCGGCGCCAACGCCGTCACCTGCGCCGCCGTGGCCTGCACCGCATCGGTCAGCCACACACTGCTGGGCGTCAGG
>JANOKE010000927.1:0-1443 GCA_031419135.1 Gemmatimonadaceae bacterium | reverse complement strand
CCGACGGTGCGACGGCTGGCGTGGGCGCGAAGGCCGACGACGTGGCGGAGGCCGACTACGAGATCGTCGAAGACAAGAAGTAGGAACAGGAAACAGCCAAGAGGGTTTTGGTGTCTCACATTATGGGGGTCAACCTGACAGATTGGGTTGGCCCCCTGTTTCAAGCGGGGAGCTGACGCTGCCCCGGATTCCGAACCAACCTCCGAATCACACGGTTCATACACATGGTTTTCCGTCTTCCTCGTTTTCGCTCCGTTGCCGTGGGCGCCTGCTGCTTCGTGCTCGGTGTGTATTTCGCGTCCGGGATGGACTGGACCCGATGGAGCTGGGCGCAGACCACCACCGCAACCAAGCCGATGGCCGTTCGAAGCCCCGGCGTACCCGACGGCGCCTCGTTCGCCGACATTGCCGAACGCGTAACGCCCACCGTCGTGGCGGTGAACACCACGCGCAACGCGCGCCAACAGGCGGTGCGACCGCGCGGCCGCGTGCCGCAAGGAATGGAAGACTTCCTTCGGCAGTTCGAAGATGGCAATCAGGCCCAACGCCAACAGCGCGGAGAGGGGTCGGGCTTCATCCTCTCCGCAGACGGCTACATCATTACCAACAACCATGTCGTCGCCGATGCGGACCAGGTGGAGATCCTGCTCACCGACGGCCGCTCGTTCAAGGCGCGCGTGATTGGCCGCGATTCGACAACCGACGTCGCCGTCGTGAAGATCGATGCGAAGGGGCTGACCGCGCTACCCATCGGCAACGATGAGGCCACTCGTATCGGGGATTGGGTGCTGGCCATCGGCAATCCGCTCGGTCTCGATTTCACGGTCACCGCCGGTATCATCTCCGCGAAGGGGCGTGGCCGAGAGCTTGAAGTGAACCGCGCCGGTGGTTTTGCCATTTCGGATTTCATCCAGACTGATGCCGCAATCAACCCGGGGAATTCCGGCGGTCCGCTGGTCAACATGCGAGGAGAAGTGGTCGGTCTCAATACCGCCATCGCTTCCCAGACTGGTTTCTATTCGGGATACGGGTTCGCCATTCCAATTACACTTGTGAAAACCGTCGCCGACGCGCTCATCAAAGACGGTCGCGTGCGGCTGCCCGTGATGGGCGTTCAGGTGCAGGCGTTGCAGCCGGAAGATGCGGGTATCAACGGACTGACCCGTGTAGCAGGAGTCAAGATTGCGGCGTTCTCGCCACCCGATGGCGGCCCCGCGAAAACGGCGGGCATGGAGGTGGGTGATGTGATCGTCTCCATCGACGGAAAGCCGGTCGATCGTGTGAGTTCGCTGCAACGCATCGTGCGTTCACGAGCGGTGGGCGAAACGGTGAGCGTAGATCTGCTCCGCTATGGCAGCAAGAAGACGCTGAAGGTCAAGCTTGTCGAAGCAGCCGCCGTGTCCCAGCTGGCGGTCGCTCCGACGCCCGCCGCCACTGCGGCTC
>JANOKE010000926.1:0-14081 GCA_031419135.1 Gemmatimonadaceae bacterium | reverse complement strand
GCCGCCACCGCTTCGCCAGCCGTTCGACTGCCGCTTGGCCGTGGTGCGACGTGCCATTGTCGACGATCCAGAGGACGCGTCGCGCGGACGCAATCCGTCTCGATCCCGCTGGGTCGTCCCTCTGGGGTCCGTGGACACCGGGTTTGAGGATCTCGGCCGCTGCATCAAAAGGTTGGGCGCAGCGACGATTGGGTGAAGTGCTTCGCGGCGCTCCGCTGCCAGGAGACGCGCGCCTCATGGCTCAACCTCATTGCACGCTGCTTCTCGCAGCGGGCGCGCACGTTGCCGCATGCCAACCGGAACGGAATGCAATAGATCATATGGCACCGTAGTTAGTGGCACGACCACTAAGCCTTTGGCTCGACCGGACCCTGCGCTCGACGGCGCCCCTGCCGTTGGGGTACTTCCACTGCAGTGGCGGTACTTCCATTGCGGTTTGAGTAATTCCACTGCAGTATACCCACTGCAGTTGATGTACCCACTGCAGTTGATGTACCCACTGCAGTTGATGTACCCACTGCAGTTGATGTACCCCCACAGCAGTTGATGTACCCCCACTGCAGTTGATGTACCCCCACTGCAGTTGCCCCCACTGCAGTTGCCCCCACTGCAGTTGATCTACCCCCACCGCAACTGAGGTACCACCATTGCAGTTGATGTCCTGCAGGTTGTTGCTCCGCATCGCGTGCGCGATCGCCATTCCCGCGGGTACCGTGGCGGCGCAGCCACCCGACACAACCGCGACCGCGTCACGCGCGAGTATCCGCGGCACGCGCCACGGATTCTCCGTCACCCGGCTCGCCCGCATCGATTCGTTGCTCGAGCAGACGGTGCGCGAAGGGCGCATTACTGGCGCCGTGGCGCTCGTTCTGCGTGACGACCGGGTTGTCTATGAGCGCGCCGTGGGGTGGGCCGACAAGGAGGCAGGTCGCCGCATGCCCCCCGACGCACTTTTCCGCATTGCCTCGCAGACCAAGGCGCTCACCAGCGTTGCCGCTCTGATGCTTGTCGAAGACGGTCGGCTGTCGCTCGCCGATCCGGTCAGCCGCTTCCTGTCGTCGTTCCAGCGCACGCAGGTAGCCACGCGCTCAGATACGGGCACGGTGCTCACGCCGGCCCGACGTCCGATAACGGTTCGCGACCTGCTTACGCACACCGCCGGGATCTCCTATGGTACCGATCCTCAGGTCGCCGCACGCTACCAGGCCAAACTGCTTGGTCCGGCTGCAGGATCGGGCTGGTACACGGCCGACAAGGACGAACCAGTGTGCGAAACGATGGACCGTCTCGGCACGCTTCCATTTGTGGCGCAGCCCGGTGACGCGTTTGTGTATGGCTACAACACGGACATTCTGGGCTGTATCGTGGAGCGCGCGTCCGGCGAACCACTGGACGTGTTTATCCGCACGCGGCTCACCGGACCGCTGGGCATGTCGCACACCTTCTTCTTCGTTCCCCCAACCATCCGCGAGCGCCTGAGCGCCGTGTATATGAGTGACTCCACCGGCCACTCGGTGCGTGCGCCGGATGGATCACGCGGTCAGGGGCACTACGTCGATGGACCTCGACGCAATTTTGCCGGCGGGGCCGGTCTGGTCTCGACAGCGCGCGACTACGCGCGGTTTCTGCAGATGATCGCGCATCGAGGAATGTGGAACGGGCAGTACCTCCTCGCGCCACACACCGTCCGACTGATGACCACCAATCAGGTCGGGACGCTGCGCTCGTCGTCGGGACTCGGATTCGGACTTGGCTTTGAAACCACCGACCGGTACGGAGCAAATGGTCTCGCGTCCGAGGGTGCATTCGGGTGGGGCGGCGCGTACGGGTCAACCTATCTGGTCGATCCCGTCGAAGGACTGATCATCGTGTTCATGATACAGCAGCTCCCCAACAGCAGTGACATCGGCGCTCGCTTCCGGACGCTCGTCTATCAGGCCTTGCTCGACTCGCGATTCCGATAACGTTGGCACCTTGAGTTCGAGCAGTGAACGCACGCGCCGAGCGAGCTCCCGAATGTCATACGGTTTCTGCAACATCGCGACACCGTCATCGAGGACGCCGCGATGGGCGATGCCCTCCTCGGCATACCCGGACACGTACAGCACGCGAGTGTCCGGGCGTTCCAGCACGAGCTGCGCCGCGAGCGCCGGCCCACTCATCTGCGGCATGGCCACGTCGGTTACCAGCAGGTGCACGCGGGCTCGCTCGGCACGCGACTGCTCCAGCGCAGACTGCCCGCTGTCGGCCTCGAGTACCCGGTAGCCCTGTCGACGGAGGGCGGTCGCGGTCACATGCCGCACGGCGGCATCATCGTCGACCACCAGGATCGTTTCATGCCCTGTGGGCGTCGTGGAACGCGTGCGCGCGCGCGCCGCTGATGCGACATCATTCGAGATCGGCAACAGCACCCGCACGCTCGTTCCCTGCCCGCGCACGCTATTGATGACAATCGTGCCATCGGCCTGCGAAACGATTCCATACGACGTGGCCAACCCAAGACCAGTGCCCTTGCCGATGCCCTTGGTCGTGAAAAAGGGTTCGAACGCGCGATCGCGCACCTCGTCCGTCATGCCAATTCCGGAATCCCGCACGCAAATCTCGGCCAGCGGACCGGCGGGAAGCGTTGCTCCCTCCAGGTGAACAGACGCGTCGGCCTCGATCACGCGAGTCCGGATATCGAGGCGTCCGCCACCCGGCATCGCGTCGCGGGCATTGACCACCAGATTCACCAACACCTGATCCAATTGTGCCGGATCGACCACAACCCGTGGCGGATGGTCCATCAACTGGAGGTCGAGCTCGATCGACTCGCCAAGCAGTCGGCCAATCAACGGCGGCACACGACGCACCAACTCGTTGATATCGATCACCCGCGGCGCCATGACTTGCTTGCGGGCAAAGCCCAGGAGCTGTCGTGTCAGGGCCGCCCCGGACGCGGCCGCGTTGCGAATCTGCTGGACTCCCGCCGCCTGCGCGCTGTCGGCCCGCAGGTCGATCGCCAACAACTCGGCCTCACCAAGAATCACTGTCAACAGGTTGTTGAAGTCGTGTGCAATGCCGCCCGCAAGCAGTCCGACACTCTCGATACGCTGAGCCTGCCGCAAGTCATCCTCCAGCGTCTTGCGATCGGTGATGTCGATGAAGATGCCGTTCCACAGGACACTCCCCTCGTCTGGCCCCGGTTGGGGCACCGCGTGGCCGCTCACCCAGCGCCAACTGCCCGCCGAATGCACATCCTGAATGCGAAACTCATGGATCCACGATGCCATCGTGCGGAAAGACTGCATCAGCGACTGCCGGGTAGGTCCTATGTCGTCGGGGTGCACCAACGACCACGCCGACTCGACGTTGCTCAGCAGCTGTTCTGCCGAGCGGCCCAGCAACGTTTCACCGAATCGACTGACGAACACGAACCGGTCCCGGCCGTTGGCTTCGATCACGTACTGGTACACGATACCCGGCATCGCATCGGTGATCCGCACCAGTTGGCGATCGCTTTCGCGCAGCGCTTCCGCGGCCGCGAGCGCACTGGTGATGTCGTTGACCGCAAACACCACGCTCTGCAACTGGCCACTCGCGTCACGCAACGGCGCACCGTTCACGGAGAGCGCCTTCCGGCGGCCGTCAGACCACACAATTGCGAGGCGTACGTCAAAGATCGTCGCGCCCGTGTCAACGACTTGACGGAACGGCTGGGACTCGCGCGACCAGAGGCCGCCGCTGAGCGACGCCTGACGAAACGCCGGTGCATCATAGGGCGACGACGGCTCACTCCGGGTCAACTCCAAAAGGCTTTCGGCGCGGCGGTTCGCGAACGTGATGCTGCCTGCCATATCCACCGTGAGCACGCCCGCCACGCTGGTCGCCAGAATGGCGTTCAACAGATCGCGCTCGGCACGCTGTCGGGCCGCTTCACGTTTGCTCTCGCCGACATCGCGAATGGTCGCCAGCAAGCGCCCACCCCGGAGCAGTCGCGCCGAAATCTCGATGTCGATGATCGACCCATCGGCGCGAAACGCCGTGCGATCGGTACGAATCGTCTGTCCGGCGTTGAGGACGTCCAGCTGAAATGGTCGTCGCGTCATCGACTCAGGTGTGATAATCTCGTCGAGAGCGCGTCCGATGGCCGCGCCATGGGCGAAACCAAACATCCGCTCGGCGCGCCCGTTGACATACGTGATGCGCAAGTCCCGATCGGTAAGCGCAATCGCGTCGCTCGACCCTTCCAGCAGTTCGCTCACACTCGCGACCGCCCGTTCGAGACGCGCCTCGCGTTCGTACATGGCGATTCGATGGCGGCGAATCAGACCGGCCAGTGTCGACGACACGCCCAGCAGCGTGCCGTTGGCGGCCAGTCGAACAATCTCACCGGTGGAATGCGGGAGCATGACCCCCATGGGCGGTACGACATGCGCCAGCGCCATGCTGCCCAGTGATGCCACAACCGCCGGGCCGAAGCCCCCGGCCACCACCAGTATCATTGCGAAACCGGAAATGAATGGATAGTACGCTCCGGTAACGCGATGCACTTCCGCCGTGGCGAACGCGCCTGCTACGGCTGCCAGGGCCGCGAAGATATACCACCGCGTGCGCGTCCAGCGCGCACGCTCATGCTCAAGCTTGGCTGACGCTCGGGTTCCGCGCTCGTCGGTCAACAGTGGCCATGCCTCCTCCGTCTCAATTACATTCGCCGCCACGTGTTCCATCCGGGCTTTCTCCGTCGCGCGCCAGAATCCTCGGCCAGCGGATTCACCCAACACCGTCGTCGATGCTGGTGCGAACGCTGATGCGAGTATCGTTACAACCTACTGTATCACCACCGTGGTGCGTAGCCACTTCGAGGTCGCCCTTGTCACGTCGTTCCCGTTCCTGTCGATGTGTGATGGCCGCGCTGGCGCTCGGTGCACTCGTGGCATGTGGCGTTGACAGCGCCGACCGCAGCAATGAGCTGCCAACGCCGTCACCCGCACCGTCAACGGGCTCGCTGGATCTCACGATTGGCGGCCTAAATGGTGCCGACGGCGCCGTTCTGATCAGCGGTCCAGGCGGCTTCTCCCGGACCTTGAGCGCCAGCGAGAAACTGACGGGACTTGCCGCGACGACCTACGCCGTGGTCGCCTCGCCGGTACAGAGCGCCCTGTACGATTTCGTTCCCGGCCCCGCAGAGTTTCTGATCACGATCAGCGCCGGCGTCACGTCCACAGCGACGGTGAGTTACGTCGCAACCACCGGCGCGCTGACCATTGACGTCAGCGGCCTTCCCCTCGATCGAACGGCAAGCGTCAGCGTGACCGGCTCGGGCACCACAACCGTCGTGTCGGCGAACGGAACGACGGGGCGACTACGGCCGGGCGTGTACGCCGTCTCGGCCCAAAGCGTGCCGGATGTGTCGCTCCGCTACACGGCGGCCAACAGCGCGGCCACGGTGACGGCAGGCGTCACCCGTGCGGTTGCCGTGCACTACGGACTGTGGGCGGCGGCACGAAGTACCACCGATCGCCCTGACGACGCGACGGGCGCGCAGCTCAAGGTCCTCTACGCCGTGCCGTTAGATGGCACCGATCGCGGTCTCGATACCGCGGGCGTGCTGCAACGTTCGATCTCGTCGTGGCAACGCTGGCTCGTCGCACAAACCGGCGGTCGTCACCTGCGCCTGGAAACCGTTGGCGGCAGCCTCGACGTGCAATTCGTTCGATTACCACGGACCGACGCCGTGTACCGGCGTTTGGGTGCGGCAATCCGCGACACACTGGAGAAAGACCTTGTGGCGCTCGGCGTTGTCGCTGCTGCACTGCCGAAGATCTATCTCACCTACTACGACGGCGGCCACATCGACCGCTGCGGCAGCGCGGCGTTTCCTCCTCTCGTGCCCGGGCACATCGCGGTGCTGTACCTCAAAGGCACTCTCACGGGCGGACCCGACTGCGACACAAACGCCTTTGCGGCCACGGCCATCTCAGCACCCGGATACTTCGAATTCGTCGCCGTCCATGAAGTGATGCATCTGCTGGGTCTCGTGTCGTCCGCCGCAGCCGATCACGGTCTCAGCGGACATCTCACCACCGATTCCAGCGATCTCATGTACGCTGGCTCGGCACGCTGGACGCCATCGCGCATCGACCAGACACGGCGCAACTACTACAATCCAGCGGGTCTGCCCGGACAAATCGGCAACCTCGCGACCTCACCGTTCGTGATCACGCCATAGCCTGTTCGCCGCCTGCGAGGGCGAGCCGCAGCGCCGCCACGAAGGCCGCCGGCTGTTCCTCATGCGGCCAGTGTCCCGCGTCTGCAAAGCGATGCACGCGGGCGTGCGGGAACGTGCGGCGCCACCGTTCCAGCATCGGCGGCTGGAACGCGCTGTCGCGCATGCCCCAGAACAGCGACATCGGCACCGACGAGAGTACCGACCGCCGTGCCCACAGGGACGCAAAGAATGCACTCGAACCGAGTAAGGATTGTGCCAGCGCGAACAGCACCCGCTCGCGACTGTCGGCGTCGGGGAATCGCTCGAGGTACACGCGATGGATCTCCGGCGTCAACGCCCGCCGATTGCCGTAGGCTGAGGGCATGATCAGCCGCAGCGACGCGTTGGCCCGACGGTACAGCCATCGTCCGATGCGCCCCGACGCCATCCTGGCGCGGCGCCGCATCACCGCATCGTCGTCGAACGGCCACATCCAGCTGTTCACCACAATCACGCGTTCGAGCTGCCCGGGGTGATCGAGCGCCCAGTCCAACGCGATCGGCCCGCCAAAATCATGCACAACCAGTGTTACGCGATCGCCGGGCACCAGCGCGCCCATCAGGGCGCGAAATCGCCGCGCGTGCGCCTCCGGCGAGTAGTCCGCGTGCGGAGGTCGGTCGGACGCACCGAAGCCCAGGTGATCGGGCGCAATCACGCGGTGCGTGTCGCGCAGCGCGGCCACGACATGTCGCCATTCGTAGTGGAAGGTCGGCGTACCGTGCACGCACACCACCACAGGGCCACGTCCGACGTCCTGGACATGCAACCGGCCGTCGGCCAGTGTCGATTCGGAAGACATGGTGTCGATAGTAAAGCCTGTTGTCTATATCGTCAATACCATTGACTATACGTCGCGCAGGCGGCATCGTGTGCCATGCCCACCGCCCTCGATCGCGCGCACGACGAAAGCTTTGGCTATCTGCTGCTGACCACCGCTCGTCTGCTGGACGAACGGGCCCAGTCGCGCGTTAACGCGGCCGCCGGTGAGCGACTCGCGCGGCCGGCACTCATGCGACTGTTGCCATTCCTGAATCAGGTCGGGATCCGACCAACCGAATTGGCCCGTCGTGTGGACGTGAGCAAGCAGGCCGTTGGTCAAACACTCGCCGAACTCGCCCGACGCGGCCTGGTGGAGTACGTAGAAGACCCAAGCGACGGTCGTGCACGAATTGTTCGGCTCACCAAAGCGGGCGCGAACGCCTCACGCCGCGGACTCAAAGTGCTCGCCACCCTCGAAAAAGAGTTGGCGGCACGCATTGGCCAACGCCGCCTGCGGGCTGTCGCCCAGACACTGGCCGCCATGCGACGCCTGCTCGAGGCACCCAGCGCGTCGTCCTGACGCCACGCGACACCACTTGCCCCCTTGTCGTTCCGGACCCATGCTCGTCACATCATGCGTATCGGGATCGACCTCGGTGGCACCAAGATCGAAGGCATCGCTCTGCACGACGATGGGGTGGCGTGCGCCCGTCATCGGGTGGCAACGCCACGCAACTACGCCGCAACTCTGGATGCCATCACCGACCTGGTGGAACGCCTCGAAGCCGATACCGGCTCGCCGGGATCCGTTGGCGTCGGGATTCCGGGTGCCGTGACACCATCCACCGGACTGGTCAAAAACGCCAATTCCGTCTGGCTGAATGGACAGCCGCTGGCCAGAGATCTCGAGTCGCGACTGGCACGACCGATTCGCATCACCAACGACGCCGACTGTTTTGCGCTCTCCGAAGCGACCGATGGCGCGGCAGCCGGCGCGCCAACTGTTTTTGGGGTCATTCTTGGCACCGGTGTTGGGGGTGGCATCGTGGTAAATGGAATGTGCGTGCAAGGACCCAACCTCATTGCGGGTGAGTGGGGGCACAATCCGCTGCCATGGCCCGCCGGTGACGAGTGCCATGGACCGCCGTGCTATTGCGGCAAACACGGGTGTATTGAGTCGTGGCTGGCGGGGCCGGCGTTCGAGCGAGACTACGCCGCATTCGCCGGTGTGGAACGGTCAGCACGCGACATCATGGCCCACGCCGAGTCGGGCGACGCTGTCGCATGCGCGGCGCGCGAACGGTATCACGATCGCCTTGCCCGCGCGCTCGCCTCGGTGATCAATGTGCTCGACCCGTGGGTGGTGGTGCTGGGCGGCGGCATGTCCAACGCGCCCGGCCTCGCGGAGGCGGTTCAACAGCGGCTGGCAGAGTGGGTGTTCTCCGATCGCGTGGACACCCGCGTACTGCGAAATCAACACGGTGACTCGAGTGGGGTGCGCGGCGCGGCATGGCTGTGGCCGCGCACCGCGACGGTGTCACGACCCTCGTGACGTCGATCGTGTGGCCTCCGGTAGTGGCATGGACGCTCGTTGCCCTGACCGTCGTGCTGGTTGGCGGAGTGGTTTTGGCTCGCGCGGCGCGACGCGCCGGGCGCCGCACGCTCTTCCGGCATCGCGGACACATTGATCGCTACAAATTCACGCGAAAGCAGTACGTCATCGCGCACGTGCTGCGCGAACCAGAGGTTGCCGACGCCGTGCGCGCGCATGCGGCAGGACACGGCGAGAACGAATCCATCACCTGGCAACGCGTCCATCGGTATCTCGATGAGATTGTTCCGTTCTTCAATATTCTCGCCTACTACCGCCTGGGCTACACGATCAGTCGTTTCGTGCTCGGCGTGTTCTACAAAGTATCGGTGGAGTACGAGCGCCCCGATCCGTTCCGGGGATTGCCGCGCGACTCGGTGGTGATCTATCTCATGAACCACCGGTCGAACGCCGACTACGTGTTGGTGGCCTACGTGATGATGGGCGCAGTCTCTATCTCGTACGCCGTTGGTGAGTGGGCACGGGCATTCCCGCTGGAGCACCTGTTCAAGAGCTTCGGGTCGTACTTCATTCGGCGCCGATATCGCGAACCGCTCTACCATTCGGTGTTGCAGGCATATGTCCAGCTCATCACGCGCAACCAAGTCACCCAAGGCATCTTCCCCGAGGGTGGCCTTTCCCGCGACGGGGCCTTGCGACCGGCAAAGATTGGCTTGCTCGACTATGCCATCGGCGTAGCGCGCGACCCGACCGTGCGTCCGCGGATGTATGTGGTGCCGGTCGGTATCAACTATGACCGGGTGCTGGAAGATCGCACGCTGCTGCGTGAGCTGGAGTTGCACGCCCAGCGTCCCATCACCTCGCGGCTTGCCCAGGCACGCGAGGTGGGCCGATTTCTGTTCTGGAACGTGACGCGCGTATTGTCCGGTCGCTGGCAAAAGTACGGGCGCGCCGCGGTCACGATCGGGCAGCCCATCTCGATTGACGCGTGGCTGACCTCGCTCGAACGCGACGGCGTATCCGTATTTGCGCTGTCGCGCAGCGATCGTCTGGCGCGCCTTCAGCTGTTTTGCGATCAGGTCCTCGCGCGCATCGGTGCGATCATCCCGGTCACACCCGTGCCACTGGCCTGCGCCGCGCTGCAGAGCTTCGACGCCGACTTCATTCCCCGTGGGCAGCTGCTCGAGCGCATGGAGTCCATGCGCGATGTCCTGCAGGAGGTGAACGGTCGCATCGTGCGGGCCGATCGGAGCATCGAGGAGACATTCGATCGCGCGTATCGGATGCTGCGCATGCGTCGTATCCTCGCGCGCGCCGGCGACGGGTATCTCGTGTTGCCCAAAGGTCGCCCTTTGATCACCTATTACGCCAACAGCATTGTCCCGCTGCTGGGCCCGTTCGCGGCGGGGGTCAAGTCGCGTGACCGGTTGCCGGTTGACGAGGCAATGGATTAGGGGAGACGGGAGAAGGGAGACCCGAGACGGCAGAGAACCCGCAGTCTTTCCATCACCCGTCTTCGGTCACCCTTCTTTCCCCACCGGCCTTGCCGCTATGATTGATCTCAGCGATTGCTGGCCCATCGTATAACGGCTATTACCCCGGCCTTTGAAGCCGGTGATCTTGGTTCGATTCCAAGTGGGCCTACTCCCTTCCCGGCCCTCGCTCGGCTATCTTTTTAGGCTGCCGGGGCCGGGCCGTTGGTCCGACCGCATAGTTACCACACCCTGTTTGAGGGACGGAGCCGCCGCGCCCACACGGGTACCGGCGACACTCCGCCCCATTCGTCATGACCTCGACCCATCGAGAGTGTCCGAATGGAAGCACAGAGCAGCGCTCGCGGTTTCAAGATCCTTGCCGGTACGTCCAATCGGCCCTTGGCCGAGGAAGTCGCGAAAACGCTGGGCGCGGAGTTGTGCAAGGTCACCTGCACCCGCTTCGCCGACGGAGAGGTTTTCGTTCGCATCGACGAGAATATCCGTGGTGCCGACGTGTTTGTTATCCAGTCCACCAATCCGCCAGCGGAAAACATGATGGAGCTGTTGCTCCTCATCGACGCCGCGCGACGCGCGTCGGCTTCCCGCGTGACGGCCGTCATGCCGTACTTCGGATACGCGCGACAGGATCGCAAGGATCAGCCCCGCGTCGCCATCGGCGCCAAGCTGGTCGCCAACATCATCGAGAAGGCGGGCGCCGATCGCGTGCTGGGGCTCGATCTGCACGCCCATCAGCTACAGGGCTTCTTCGATGTCCCGGTGGATCACCTGTATGCCGCACCGGTATTTACCAACTACTTCCGCAAGAAAGAGCTCAAGGACCTCTGCGTGGTCGCACCCGACGTCGGATCGGCAAAGATGGCGCGCGGCTTTGCCAAGCGGCTCGACGCCACCTTTGCCATCATCGACAAGCGACGTCCCAAGTCCAACGTGGCGGAAGTGATGAACGTCGTCGGTGAAGTGGAAGGACGGGACTGTCTTATCCCCGACGACATGATCGATACGGCAGGCACCGTCTCCGAAGCGGCGCGCGCGCTCAAGAACCTCGGCGCAAACGATATCTACGTCTGCGCCACCCATGCGTTGTTCAGCGGCCCGGCGGTGGAACGACTCACCAGTGCGCCGATTACCGAAGTCGTGGTCACCGACACCATCAACTTGCCACCCGAGCGCCGGTTCGCATCGCTGCGCCTGCTCTCGGTGGGCGAGCTGCTCGCGAAGGCGATCCGGTTCACGCACGCCGATCAGTCGGTGAGCGTGTTGTTTGAGTAGGAAGCAGGAAGCGTGAGTAAACCATCTTTCTCAAGGATTCCTCCATGTCCACCGTTGCACTCAACGCGATCGTCCGCACCGAGAATGGCAAGGGCGCCGCACGCAAGATTCGTCAGGCGGGCAGCATTCCGTCAGTGATTTATGGCCACGGCCGTGAACCACAGTCGCTGCTCACCAACGCGCGGGAAACCGAACGCCTGCTCAAGGGCATCGCCACCAGCGCCACCGTGATCGAACTCACCATCGACGGCAAAGTCGCTCGTACGCTCATTCGCGAGATCCAGCGGCATCCGTTCAAGCGACACATCATGCACATCGACTTCCAGGAACTGGTAGTGGGTGAGACGGTCACCATGCGGTGCCCCATCGCCTACGTCGGCATTCCGGACGGGGTCCGTCATGAAGGCGGCTTGCTCGACCAGATCATGCATGAATTGCATATCGAAGTCGATCCGTCCAACATCCCCAATCACATCGATGTCGATGTCTCGGGGCTCAAGCTCGGCAAGTCGATGCATGTCAGCGACCTCACGTTGCCGGCCGGCATCAAGGTGATGGACGATGCGAACATGACGGTGTGCGTTGTCCAGGCACCGAAGACCGCGGTGGAAGCGGTGCCAGTGGACGGCGCGCCGGAGCCGGTGCTCATTCGCAAGCCCAAGCCGGACGACGAGAAGTAAGTCCGAAAACCTGATCGCCCGTCGTTCATCACGAGGCGCGGGATGCGTTCAGCATGGTGACTCCACGCTGGCGCATACCGCGCCCCGCTCGTCTCCCCCGCATGAAAGTCATTGTTGGACTCGGCAACCCCGGACGCGAATACGACGCCACCCGCCACAACGTCGGCTGGTGGCTGGTCGACCATCTCGCGCGTCGGTGGCAGTGCGCCGCCTGGAAGAAAGACGGCGAGAGCGTATCCACCACCGCTCTGGTGAGCAGCACGAAAGTCAAGCTCATGAAGCCGCAAACGTACATGAACCTGAGTGGCGGAGTGCTGCGTCCCGTGCTCCGGCGCGACGGATTCGTCGTCGCCGAAGATCTGCTGGTGGTGGTCGATGAGTTGGCGATCCCAGCCGGAGAGTACCGATTGCGTGCCGCCGGCGGCGCCGGTGGACACAATGGCCTCAAGAGTGTCGAGGCGCACACCGGAACGCAGGTCTATCCACGCCTCCGTATCGGCATTCGACCCGTTGATGAGCGCCGCACCATCGGGGACATGGCCGACTTCGTCCTGCACACCATGCCGCGCGACGAACGCGACCTCGTTGAGGGCGTCTTCGAAAAGGCGACACAGGCCATTGAATTGTGGGTCGCCGAGGGGACCGAGAAAGCCGTCAGCACTATGGGCCGATAGGACCGGCGGTGCTGCCCCCCCCAGGAACCTCGCGCGCTTGACATATATGCCACTCTCATGGCATATATACCGTATGAAACGGACCAGTCTCTTTCTCGACGACAAAATCACCAGCGAGCTGCAGCGCTTGGCGCGCCGACGTGGTATCAGTTTCGCCACCGTCGTGCGCGAGGCGCTGGCCGTGTACGCCGCAAAGCCGGTGGTTCGTGACGACGCTTCCAGCCTGCCGTCGGTGGTCGGGCGATTCACCAGCGGCCATACGGACACGTCCTCGCGGATTGACGAGTTGTTGTGGCGCGATCCGCACGCGTAAACAGTCGGTCCATCATCCTCGCGGACACGGGTGCGCTCTACGCTCTCATCGACGCTGGAGACCGTTGGCACACCAGCGTTGTCGCGTGGTGGTCGCACGATCCGCTCGGCCTTCGTGACATTCGTGTGCCCGTTACTGTGCTGCCGGAGCTGTCGTACCTGCTGTCCACGCGCCTGAGCCCCGACGCCGAGATCGCGTTTACCGATGCCGTTGCCGCCGGCGAATTCGTCGTTGAGCCGTTGGACGACGACGACCTCGTGCGATCGGCCGAGATCATGCGTCAGTATCGCGATCTGCCGCTCGGATTCGTCGACGCATCGCTGGTGGCCATCGCCGAGCGTCTCGATGCGCGTGAGATCCTCACCACCGATCGTCGCCATTTTGGTGTCGTGCGGCCACAGCACATCCGCAGCTTTGCGCTTAGCCCGCTGCAACTCTGAAGCCAACGATCACGCCGTGAGCCGGCCTTCTCTTCTCTCCCAATCATCACGATGAGACCATTCGCAGCTGTTACTGTCCTGATCGCGCTCCCGGCATGGCTGCGCGCGCAAGACGCGCCCAGGTCGCAAACCGCGAGTGCCGCCCCGGCGCCCGTCACGACTCGGCCCCTCAAGCACGACCCCAGGCCCACGAAGGCCGCCATCAGCGTCGAAGACCTGATCACGCGGCTGTACATTTTCGCCGACGACTCGATGATGGGTCGCGAGGCGGGCACGCTGGGCAGCGTCAGGGCCACGGATTACCTGGCGGCGGAAGCAAAGCGGATCGGACTCGTTCCCGCAGGGAACCAGGGCACGTTCTTCCAAACGTTGCCGCTCAAGCAACGCAAGGTCGACCCCATGAGCACGTTCATCGCCGGTACGGCGCCATTGGCGTTTGGCAAGGACTGGGCGATTGGTGGTCAGTCGATTTTCAACCGGGAGAATCTCGAGACGGTGTACGGTGGCGTATACGGCGATTCGGTCAATCGCATATCGTCGGAACAGGCGGCTGGTAAACTGGTGGTGCTGTCGGTGCCATTGTCGCCGATCATCAATGACGCGGTGCAATCACCGACATCTCCAGCGCCGGCGAGCGCGGCGGCGGTG
>JANOKE010000925.1:0-5134 GCA_031419135.1 Gemmatimonadaceae bacterium | reverse complement strand
GCCTCATCCCTCTTGTTGCAAGCCTTGTACCACAATCGAGGTATTTTTCGGGGGATGTCACTTGGCACGGCGGAACGGGACGTCCCGCAGCCCGGTCGTGTGTGCTGCCCATGATTGAGATTAATTGCCGGGAAGTTGCTCATACGCTCGTCATGTCCACGTCTATCGGCTGAAAAATTACCAAAGCGACGTGTCACACGGCCTGCCGCCCCGCACTGCACGCGACAACCTTGTCGACCGTTCCCGTCTGGCGCTGGTGGCGAGTCTTGTCATCTCCGCGAGTCTGGCGCTCGTGTACGGCACGGTGGTGCGAGACGGCGTGTGGTCACTTCCCGAATGGGCGCTCCGCGACTGGACTCAGATTGTGCGCGGCGCCAGCGCCCTCGCGGCCGGTGAGAATCCGTGGGCTTTGCCCGCGCCCGCTGGACTCCCGTACCCGTATCACGACCGGTTGGGATATCCCCTGCCCGCTCTATGGATAGCGCAGCTGGTTCAAGGCTGGTCATACGGATCGATCGCCTTCGTGTGGGTGCTGCTTTCGATCGCTCTTGCCGGCTTGGCCTTGGCAGGAAGAAACCTCTGGCACGTGCTTGCCCTGATGTCATGGCCGACAATGGGGGCCGCCGCGCTCATGCAATGGTCACCCCTGATGGTGGCGGCGGCCCGCTTCGACCTTCTGGTAGCGATCGCGATCTGCAAACCCAATATCGGACTTGCCGTGCTCGCCTATCGGCCCACAAAACAACGATTGCTAATCGTTGGCGCCGCGGTGCTCGTTTCACTGGTTGTGGCGAACCCGGTCTGGGTACGACAGTGGTTCGAGGCGGCTTCATCTTTGCGTTATGTGCCGCCGGTCATGATCTGGCAGGGAGGCGGTCCGTTGCTGCTGCTGGCGTTGCTGCGATGGAGACTGCCCGAGGGACGACTGCTGCTCACGCTCGCGCTGCTACCACAAAACTTGATGTCGTACGATCAGTTTCTGCTGTTCCTGGTGTGCCGACGTGGTCGCGAGACGATGGCGCTGGTGGCGATGAGCTGGCTGGCACGGTGGTACGTGACCAACTCCATCGATCCGGCCGCGGCGGCGGTAACCGCGCGCCAGCAGTTCCCGGTTCCGGTCGTGCTCCTGCTGTACCTGCCGTCACTGTTGTTTGTAATGATGCGTCCGGCCCCGTCGTCGTTCGTGTTGGAACCTGCCCATGAACCCGCGGGACTCAAATTCTGATGCGGCGGGATTTTTCCACACACTCAACGCCATTCGCCCCCGTGCGCACGACGGACTCACCAGCGGCTGCCACGGCGCAGCATGTACTGGTCATTGGAGCGGGTCCGGCCGGACTGACCGCCGGCTATCTGCTCGCTCGGCAGGGGATCGCGGTGACGATCCTGGAAGCGCATCCCACCCTGGTGGGCGGCATCGCGCGCACCGAGTGGTACAAAGGATTCGGATTTGACATAGGCGGACATCGATTTTTCTCGAAGTCGCCGGAGGTCGAGGATCTCTGGACCGAGTTGCTGCCGGATGACATGCTGGAACGTCCGCGCTCGTCTCGCATTTACTATCGTGGGCATTTTTTCGACTACCCGCTGCGCGCCTTCGATGCGCTGCGCAAGTTGGGCCTTTTCGAAAGCACGCGCTGCGTGCTGTCGTATGTGAAGGCGCGCGTTCGCCCGGTGCCGATGCCGTCGAACTTCGAAGACTGGGTCACCAATCAGTTTGGCGAACGACTGTATCACATTTTCTTTCGCACATACACCGAGAAAGTGTGGGGCATGAGTTGCCGCGACATCAGCGCCGACTGGGCCGCGCAGCGCATCAAAGGATTGTCGTTGGCCTCAGCGGTCCTTCACGCGCTCAAGCCGCCGCCCAAGGTTACCGACGGCGATCGACAGGGCGTGATCAAAACGCTGCTCACGCACTTTCGCTATCCGCGCAAAGGCCCAGGCATGCTCTGGGAAGCGGCCGCCGACAAATTGCAACGCGCCGGTGGCATGTTGCACATGAATGCCCGCGTGACCGGCGCACACTGGGAGGCCACGACCAACACGTGGACGATTACGTACACAACCCCCGACGGTGCGCCGCAGACGGTCAGCGGCACACACGTGATCTCATCGGCGCCGCTGCGTGAGTTGGTGCTGGGCGTTACACCCCCCGTGCCGACCGCAGTGCGCGAAGCCGCCAGTCGGTTGCGATATCGCGATTTCCTCACGGTTGCCCTGATCGTGAGAGAGCGTGGGGTGTTTTCCGACAACTGGATTTACATCCACGATCCCGGTGTGAAGGTTGGACGCGTGCAGAACTTCAAGTCGTGGTCGCCGGAGTTGGTACCCGATCCGTCACTTACCTGCTACGGTCTGGAGTATTTCTGCTTTGAAGGCGACGGACTCTGGACGTCAACTGACGCCGATCTTATTGCGCTGGGCACGCGGGAGATGCAACAACTCGGTCTGCTGCAGGCCGGTGATGTGGTTGACGGTTGCGTGGTGCGACAACACAAGGCGTACCCCGTGTACGATGACCGCTATGCGTCCAACGTGGCGATCATACGCCAGCATCTCAATGCGGCGCTACCCACGCTGCACGTGGTTGGACGCAATGGGATGCACAAGTACAACAATCAGGATCACGCCATGATGACGGCGATGCTGACGGTCAGGAACATCGTGGCGGGAGATGCGCAGTTCGATGTATGGCAAGTGAATCAGGACGCCGAGTACCACGAGGATGCCAGTACGTCGGGATTGCGAGCGGTTCCAAGGTCGGTGGGGGGTGAGGCCCGATGAATTCGGCCGAACAGCTGCGAACGGTTCGTCGAACCAGACGTTGTCGGTTGTTGGGCGGGAATCTCGCTGCGGCCGATGCATTGCGCGGCCAGCAGTGTCAGGTAATGGGTTTGCAGTTGGTGGTTTTCGGGGTAGGTGCTTTTCCGCAGCACCTTCCCGTCGAAACGCACAACCGTGCCAACCTGCAACCGCCAACCCATTGCCTGAAGCTGCTCGCCGGATGATCTGATCGACGTGCAATGATTTCAGCCGAGCAGCCGCAAACGGCTGGGTCGGTCAAGACGTTGTCGGTTGTCGGGAGGAACTCGCTGCGTCCCGCTCGGACTATGGCCCATCATTTGATTGAACAGCCACGGCACAATGCCTGGTTAGCCTCGCCGACAACGGGACTCAGAGCGCATTTGGCAAATGCTGCCGTTCGTGCACGATGGCCAGCACCTCGAGACAATCGGAACGCTCCCGATAGAACACTCGATATGGCGGCACAGCGAGTTCGCGGACGAACAGATCTCCCGCCTCCGGCGCCAGCTTCCCAAGCTGCGTATGAGCGGCAGCATCACGAGGCGCGGCGGAGTCGCGCCTCGACGCGCGCCGTTGCGGTCTCGTGATCGACAGTCCGCCCGGCGTCGACGTCGGCAATTCCCTGCTCGATTGCTTGACGCACATAGATCTCGTAGGCGAGATCGTCCCACGTCGCACCTGCCGGCAACTGGTCGAGCCGCTGGGCGTCGCTGCGAATATCGGGGGCGTTGGCCATTCTACAAGATCGGCGAGAGCGGGCGGGGCGGCAAGTCGCCTCCAACCCGAACCTCTGGGGGGCGAGCCCAATTTCACTGAAAACGCGTCCACCCTGCGAATAGACAACCGCCGACTCTTTGCGTGACGCTGCTTGCCGGAAGATCTGATCGACGCGCCATGATCTCTGCCGAACAACCGCGAACGGCGGGTTGAGCGAAGACGTTGTCGTTGTTGGGCGGGAATCTCGCTGCGGCCGATGCATTGCCCGGCCAGCAGTATCAGGCAATGGGTTAGCAGTTGTTGGTTTGCGGGGAAGGTGCCATTCCGCGGCACCTTCCCGTCGAAACGCACAACCCTGCCAGCCTGCAACCGCTAACCCAGTTCTTGAAGCTGCTCGCCGGTTGATCTGATCGACGCGCGATGATTTCAGCCGAACAACCGCGAACGGTTGGCCGAACCAGACGCTGCCGGTTGTCGGGCAGGAATCTCGCCGACGGGAACGCTCAGCTTGGCTCTGGCTAACCTGACGTTAGAGTTAGACACTCGACAGACCGCCTGTTAGCTTGAGACTGAGCGCCAGCCCATCTCTCAATGACCCTGCCGATCCCTCTCATCTCATCCAACCCGGAACGCCTCGGCGGCGAGCCCTGTTTCACCGGGACTCGTGTTCCGGTGCGGGCGCTCATTGATTATGTCGAGAGCGGTCATCCGTTGGCGGAATTCCTTGCCGATTTTCCTGCGGTGTCGCGCGAGCATTCGGTGGCGGTGCTCGGACTCGCACGTCAAGCGCTCTTGAGCCAAGCCGTCAGCAGCGCGGCGTAGTCGTTCCCGTGCGCGTGCTCCTCGATGCGTGCGTCCCCGAACGCTTTGCGCGGTTCGTTCCGGGGCACGAGGTGACGACGGTGCGCGCCTTCTTCGGCACCACAGACGTTGACGACGGGCCGGTGCTCGATCGCATCACTGCCAAGTTCGAGGCGTTCGTCACGGTCGATAAAAATCTGCGATTTCAGCAGAACTTGCGCGGTCGACCGTTCCGGATCGTGCTGCTGCGGACGCATTCGAACGCCATCGAACACCTTGTGCCTCTCGTGCCGCAGCTTTTGATCGCGCTCACGCAGATGCAACCAGGAGATCTGCGCGTGGTCGGTGTTTAGACTCCGTTGCCTCCCTTCGAAGCGCAACAACCCTGCCAACCTGCAACCGCCAACCCATTGCCTGATGCTGCTCGCCGGATGATCTGATCGACGCGCAATGATCTCAGCCGAACAACTGCACACGGTTGGGTCGGTCAAGACGTTGTCGGTTGTTGGGCGGGATCTCGCTGCGTCCAACGCATTGTCCGGCCAGCAGCATCAGGCAATGGGTTGGCAGTTGGTGGTTTTCGGGGTAGGTGCCTTTCCGATCATTCCACTCGAAACGCACCAACCCTGCCAACCTGCAACCGCCAACTCATTGCCTGAAGCTGCTCGCCGGACGATCTGATCGACGCAAGCTGATCTCAGCCGAACAGCTGCAAACGGCTGGTTGAGCGAAGACGTTGTCGGTTGTCGGGCAGGATCTCGCGGCGACCAACGCATCGACGCGCGATGTTTAGCGACTATCGCCCGCC
>JANOKE010000924.1:0-4703 GCA_031419135.1 Gemmatimonadaceae bacterium | reverse complement strand
GAATCCAGAAAGCGGTTTGAATGCCCCGCGCATCGGAAATCGCGCCCATGATGGCTGGAATGATGGCGCCACCCACGATGCTCATGACCAGCAGCGACGAGCCGAGTTTTGTATCCTCACCGATGCCATCGATGGCGAGCGCAAAGATGGTTGGGAACTGGATGGAGTGAAACAGCCCGAGGAGCACAATCATCCATACGGCTGCCGCTCCGGAACCCGCTGCGGAAAACGCGGCCGCCGCGATGCTGAGGGCCGCGACAGCGGCCAGCATACGCGGCGCCGGAACGCGCGTCATTAACGCCGTGCCGAGAATCCGTCCGGCAAGAAATCCCGCCAGGTGCCACTTCAGAAAATCCGCCGCCACGCGTTCGGCCGTCCCGGGGAGCGCTTGCTGCGCAAAGCGAATCACGAACGACGCCACCCCTACCTGCGCGCCCACGTAACAGAACTGGGCAAACACGCCGCGTCGCAAATGCGCGTGACGCCAGGCGCTGGCCAGTCCGCGTCCGCTCCCCTCACCCGGTTCTTTCACTTCAGGCAGCCTGGACATCGCAATCATCACACCAACCAGTACGAAGAGTGCCGTGATCACCAGATACGGCCCTTTCACGCCGGCGGCTTCAGTACTGCGCCACCTCTCAACGGCGGCCGGCGTCATTGTTGCTAATTCGGTGGTGGAATGTTCAACGCCGGACAGGATGAATTGTGCGCCGAGTATGGGTGTGATAACGGCGCCCAGCGCGTTGAACATCTGCGCCGTGTTGAGACGGCGCGCTGCACTGTCAGACGGGCCGAGTACGGTGACGTACGGGTTGGCAGCGACTTCCAGCACGCACTGGCCGCAGGCCATCACGAACAACGCCAACAGAAAATACGGGTACCAGCGGGCGGTCGCGGCGGGTTGGAAGAGCAGTGTGCCCAGCGCACAGAGTGCCAGTCCCACGAGGATGCCCTTGCGATAGCCAACCCGTCGCATGATCCAGCCTGCGGGCAGCGCCATCAGGAAGTAGCCACCGAAAAACGCCGATTGGATGAGCGACGACTGAAAGTCGCTCAAGTCGAGCGCCTTCTTGAGATGGGGAATCAGGACGTCGTTGAGATTGACACCGATGGCCCACAGAAAGAACAGCGACGTGACCAGCACGAAGGGCACGACATACTGACGTTCAGTGAGCGGCGCACTGCGATCGGACATCCAGACTCCCGGCACGATTGGTGGTGAACGATCAGGTCAGTGCGCGATCGAGATGAACGTAACCGCCGTCCACAAACAGATGCTGTCCGGTGATATGCCCCGCTCGCGGTGACAACAGAAAGCACGCCATCGAGGCAATTTCCTCCGGTAGGGTCATACGCTGCTCCAGCGGAATGCGCGCCAGGATCGCGGCCTGTTTGGCAGCCGGGTCGGGAAACGTGTCGAGCCACGCACGATACAGCGGCGTCATGACTTCCGCCGGAACGATGGCGTTCACGCGAATGCCGTACGCCAGGAGTTCGGCGGCCCACTCACGCGTAAGTGCGAGGATGGCACCCTTGGCTGACGCGTAGCCCGAGGTGTTCCCCTGACCGGTGACCGCGGTTTTGCTGGCGATGTTGAGGATGGATCCGCGCGAGGTCTTGAGATGTGGCAGAGCAAAGTGCGCGATGTCGTAGTAGTGATGCAGGTTGGTGCGTAGTGACTCGCGGAAGCGAGCAGGGTCGCCGCGTTCGAGTCCGACACTGTCATTCACGCCGGCGTTGTTGACCACGGCATCGAGCGCGCCCATGCGTCGCACCGTTTCGCTTACGGCCTGCTGGCAGGCCTCGGGATCGCGGAGGTCGGCGACGAGGGCGATGCCTTGTACGAGTTCGGCGCTGATTGCAGCAACGGCGAGGGGGTCACGATCGATCACGACCGGTCGGGCGCCTTCGGTGACCAGAGCGCGACTGATCGCGGCACCAATGCCTTTGGCACCGCCGGTAACGATCACCACGCGGTTGTGGAGTTCGAGATTCAATCAGGGCTCCGGGATGGCAGGCGCACGCAGGATACGGAGGAGCAGAGGAAAATGAACCTCATGAAGGGGGGATCGCTACGCGCGACTCAGGAAAAGAGGGCGAAGAAATCGGACATGCGACGAACTACGATACCAGTGACAGGATACGGGAACGACAATACCACGATACCGGACACCAGACGAACTACGATACCGGAAATGGGAGACCGGAGTCCGGATACGGATGACTAAAGCGACATCGGATATCGTCTGTCATCTCATATCCGATCTCCGGTCTCCCATTCCCGGTATCGTAGTTCGCCCGGTATCCGTTATCGCGGTTCCCGGCGCGTCCTCTACTCGGCAGGACGACGACACCAGACCACTGACGTCCGGTATCAGGTATCAGGTATCGCGGTTCGTCCGGCGAACTCCGAACGGTGGCACGCTATGCCTGTGATCCGATGTCGGACAGGAAGACCGATATCGGACGTCAGACGAACTACGATACCGGTGATGAGAAACCGGAGTTCGGATACCGGATGGGAAAAAGCGACATCGGATATCGCCTGAAATCTCATATCCGAAATCCGGTATCCCACCGTCAGCATCAAGCATCGTTGGACCGGCGGGGGCAGTCGTTGCGTAGGCATAGCCCGACACGCCTTGCGAACGAGTCCCGGGAAAATTGTCACCCATCTTCCCGACTGCTCAACATTCGGCGACCGGGCAACGCCTCGCGCACGAAATCGTTGAACGATTGTGCCAGCAGTTCGCGTCTGGAGTTCCAGAACGCAGGCGCCGCATCGATCGACCAGAGCGCGCTATCATTCGGGATGCATTGACTCGTGAGCACTGCAGGCTTGATTCGCTTCAAGTACACCTCTGGCCCACTCTGACCGATCGACTTATTCACGTTGTCTGCAGATAGACGCGATATTGGCCACGTTGTCGGCGGCGACGCGATCCGGCGCCGCGAACTGGGCGCGGAAGGTATGTGGTGCCGATCCACATTCGACTGGAGGAGGACCTTCCCTTCCGTAAAGAAGTCTGACCGTCGGCATTGAGGTGCGCGATGACGCTGATCTCCGGCCACGACAGCGATCGAGACTGCGCACGCTCGGCGGTTGGTGACATGACCGTCAAGGCGACGACGAAAGCGGCGATGAACGCCGCCGGACGGAATCGTGACGGCACAAGGCCACGAATCTCATTGCCTTGATCGTACTGGCCACTCGGCTGCGGCGCCAACATTATATTGTTGGCGCGCACGAAGGGGGGCCTCCAGAGCAGGTGAGTCACTCTTTTATTGGGGAGTGCAGCATGATGGCGACACACCGCAGGCCGCAAGGCTACCGTTCCGCTCTGTCACTCGTGGTCATTGTGGCGCTGGGATGCGGCGGCGGCGACGGAATCGTTGTTAAGAATCCGCCAGCGCAGTTGGCGATGACGATCGCGCCAGCAACGGCAACCGTCAGTGTCGGCGGAAGCACGACGTTCGCCGTCAGCATCAGTGGTGGCTCGCCCACGCCGACGCTCGCATCATGTGCGTCGTCGGCGCCGTCCGTTGCCTCGGTCGTGCAGGCGGGCTCCTCGTGCGTCGCGACCGGCGTCGCCACAGGATCGGCGACGGTCATTGCGACAGCCAACACGGGAGCGAGCGTCTTGGCCGTGCTCACGGTGGCACCGCTTCCACCGGCACTCACTGACTTCACACTGACGCCAGCGGCGGCATCGCTGAGAGAGGGGGAAATACTCCCCCTCGTCGCCATGCCGATCATTCCTGCGGGAGTCTCGGTGACGGTGACGTACCAAACCTCAAGCCCGGCAGTGCTCCTCGTGTCGAATACGGGGGTCGTGACCGCCGTGAGCCCGGGAACGGCGACGATCACTGCCATCGCGCTGGCAACGGGTGCCGGCTACGCAGCTGCGTCGCTGGCGAAACTGTCAACGATCACCGTGACCGCACGTGACGTCGAAGCCGAGTTGAGCTCACTATACCGCGACGTCGTGGGATACACTACAGGAGGGCTGGGCGGCAGCACGGGGATCCATCCGGCCATGATGGTGCTGGCATTCGAGAATGCGTCGACGCGCCTCAATGAAGGCATGGGACCGCTGAGTGACCTCCCGCGCGGTGCGGTCATCAACACGACGGGGAGTCCGTTCACCAACGCCAGCGTGTCCACGTACCAAGGGTTGCAGCGTATCGCACGCACGGCGAACGAGATCACTGGTATCGTCACCGGCCCATCGTTCACCAGCGGCGTCGCCGGTACGGACGCCCGACTGCGCGCCTGGTCTCACTTCATCGTCGGACTGAGCATCGGTCATCTGGCGCTCGCCTACGATTCGGTGAGTGTGCCGACACAGGGGGTCTCAGCGAATCAGGTGACACCGCTCCGCTCGTACAGCGAGGCGATGAAGCGGGCGCTGGATGCGCTCGATAGCGCAGCCACCGTAGCGGCTACGCCGGTAGCCGCTGCGACTGGCGGATTTCCTGCGCCACTCGCGTGGTTCAACGGATCTTCCGTCACGGCACCTGAATTCGTGCGCGTGGTCCGCTCCTACCAGGCGAGGCTTCGTGCCGCCGTCGCCCGCACTCCCGCCGAGCGCGCGGCGGTTGACTGGAGCCGGATCGTGACCGACGCCGCCGCCGGTATCACCGCGGACTTCAATCTCCCACTTTCTGGCAGCGCAGGCTGGGACTACGCTTGGCTTGGCGTG
>JANOKE010000923.1:0-3027 GCA_031419135.1 Gemmatimonadaceae bacterium | reverse complement strand
GAATCAGGCCAACCCAGCCTCCAGCACACCGGAGACGTCGTCCTTCATGGCGTCCTGATCATGGCCGTGTACGCGGTGCGAATTGAGTCGAGCGCGACAAGGGCCACCGTCGCGATCCAGTCCGTCGGGACGTGGGCACGTGCGCCCGGTCACGTTATTGCCTTTTCTGCGTCGGGCGTGGATGTCGCAGAGTCCAACCTGGAGATCGACGACCGCATCGTGCGCCTTGTACAACGTGAGGGCGCTTGCGGCACGTTGAAGCTCCTGTTGCAGCTCGCGACACCGGACGACCGCGTCGTGCTTCGCGCTGAACGATCTGGCGCCGGTACGCTTCGCATCGCCAGCGCCGGGGATTACCGCATTAGCGTCGGTACAAGCGACGTCGTACTCGACGTGGTGCTCTTTCTCGATCGCCAGGAGGCCAGCGCGGACGGCGCTGCGCCCGGGGACAATTGACCTCGAGACGGAGCGCAATTGATTGGCAGCCCTGAGTTGCGAGGACGTGCTCAGACGTCCGCACATATCGCTCTGTCAACCAATCAAAAGTGGCGACACGACCGGCTGCACCCCATGATACAAGTCGTCAAGCGTCAAAATGATCACCGGGTGCCCGTCCTGTTCCGCGCGAGCCTTGAAATCCGGAGCCAACTTCCCGCCTGTGACGTACAGCAGCGGCGCGGCGTTCCGAAGCGCGTCAGCCGCCCAGCGTTGGCCCGCGTCGGCGAGTACCGCAAGTTCGCGGAGATGCTTCGCGTGCACGTCGAGTCCGAAGTCACCCCACTTGATGGCCCCGGTCATGATGCGGCCGTCAGTGAGCGAGGCGACGACATCCACCTCGTATGATCGAGGCTCGCCTTTCCCGCGCTGAGGAGTGACAGTGCCCTCCCACCGCCCCCACGTGTCGATCATCGGCAAGCCGAGCCGCTGGCGGTGCCGTTGATACCCCTCGCGCGCTATGCGCTCGAACACGCCGCCCATGTATGTGTCGAGACGCGCCGGTACGATCTCGCGTGCCCACACTTCGCCAGGATCGTAGGCCGCCAGCTCTGACCGGAATAGGGCGACCAGCGCGGCGTGAAACTGCAGGGCAGGATCGGCGAGGCGGTATCGGAAAGGTTGTGTATTGCGGGCCGCAAAGTTTCGCTCGGCGCGGACGTACCCCAGTTCGGTCAGCAAGTTGAGCATGCGCTTGAACGCCGCGTCATTCTTGACGGCGACGTAATCGGCGATCTCTTGGGCGAGGGTCTTGCCGGCACCGATGGCGCGCAAGATTGACTTGTACTCCTCGGTCTTGCGGAGGCCACGCTCCTGGTCAATCAGTGTTTCGATCTGGGTCCGCACCTGTCCGCCCGGGGCGAGCACTTCTGCCGCGATGTTCTCACTGAGGGTGCGCTCTGGACGCAGCGCGCGCAGGTAGCGCGGCGTGCCCCCGACGATACCATATGCCACGGCCCGCTCCCGATGGGTGGTTGCAGGCACGAGCGCTGCCGCATCGAAGTAGTCGAACGGCTCCAGACGAATGGTTCGCGCAAAGCGTCCGTATAGTGGCGCGTCACCGGCGTTCAGATGCTCCATCGTTCGCACTGCCGAGCCGCAGAGCACGAGGACAAAAGGTCGTTCGTTGTGGTGGACGTCGTGCACCGCGTTAAGATGGGACGGCACCCCGTCGCGAGTCCCCATAAGGTATTGGAACTCATCCAGGATGATCACCAGCGGTTCGGGCGTCCTGAGTTCGTACAGCAGGCGAAAGATGGTCCGCCACGTTGGATAGTCTGCCGGGTCGAGCTCGAGGTGGAAGTGCCGAGCAACGGCCTGCACGAGTTCGCGGCGATTGAGCGTGCCCGTGCCCTCGGCCGCCACGAAATAAAAGGTCTGGGCTTCGGGCCACGTGTGCGTGAGCAGATAGGTTTTTCCGACCCGCCGCCGACCGTACACGAGGGCGAGATTAGGCCCGGGGCGGCTTAGCAGTTCCCGGAGTTGCGCCCGCTCGAGATCACGATCGACGAAGAGGGGTGGCTCGGCAGGCCTGCTGGGGCGGGTTAGGGGCATCGGCGCTCTCGGAGCGGTTGAGAGAACTAGCTATTGATGGTACTTATAAAGTATAGTAGATAAGAACTATACTTTGCAAGACTAGCGAAGCCCGTGTCTGCCGTCTCGGGCGCGCCCTACGCATTAGGTCGGAAGGAGGACATTCGACCTGCACTGCACCGCATCTACGAGCTCCCTCTGCCCTGTTGCGAACCTATTCTCGCTTCGGCCCCCGATCGGGCGATGATGAGTTGGGGGCCAGCTCGGTGGACACCGCCGACATCTGGTCGTGTTCCTGTTTACGGCAGCGACTTATCGGGCCATCGGTCCGGCGTCGGCTTATACGCGGGCCGTTGGATTCGAGCCGCTGCAGCAGGAGCAGATGGTTTTGGCCCATTTGCGGGCTCACGGTCGTATGACCCGATCCGATGTTTCGGAGCTGTGTCAAATCACGTCAGTAGGGCCAAGTCATTGATACGGAGACTCTTACGCCGTGGACTCGTTGTCCAGATCGGCAACGGACGGCGTACGATTTATCAAAGTGGTCCAGAAAGTTTGGACTAGTCCATATAGATATATTCGATGGTCCAATAAATGGTCCAAAACGTGCCAATATCGTCACTAACAGGTTGATACATAGATACTTGGCCTTTTGGACCGTGACCCAATACGCGCGTAAAACACCCGCAAACGCTCCGCATCAGCCCCTGTTCAGAAGTGCCCGTCGCCCAACCGCCGCCCCAATGCATCGAGTCCACCGTGGCTAAAGCTCCAAAGAAGCCGGCCGCCGACAAGGCCGTCGAAGCGCTCACGTATCCTGAATCCAAGCGGAAGAACATCCCGACCGCCGAGTTATCAGGCCATGCTGGCCAAGGCGGACGAGCAGATCCGCGTGGCGTACGAGCGTCGCAATCGCGATCTCGATCCGCAGTTGGTGTGGCGCGGCAAGGATGAACAGGATGCGAGCGATCTCGTGGTCAACGCGCCGCCGCTCTACAT
>JANOKE010000922.1:0-10697 GCA_031419135.1 Gemmatimonadaceae bacterium | reverse complement strand
TTCGCCCTTCACGAGCTACTCACACCTTCGGCGCGAAAGGCGGAGCGCGCGATGACGCGTGCGGCGGAGGAGGTGCTGGGTATCGGGCACGCTGCGCAGGCCGCTAACCAGACGATGTCGACGATCTTCGATGGAAAGGATTAAGTGTCGGAGTGTGATGACCGGTAGGCGCGTCGGTTACGCCGTGGTTGCCTGGTGCTGGTGGCCGGCCTTGCCCAGGTTGACCTACAGTTCGAACGGCTGACCCTTCTCGTCTTCAGTGATGTTGACGAACATCACGCCGAGCGGCGTTTTCCTCGCGGATGGTGGTGCCGCGCATGACTTCGGGACGCGAGCGCTTGCTGCGACGCGATGCCGTGTCTGCCACCGCACAACGCTAGATGCTCGATTCCAAAGTAGACCTACCTTAGTGAGATAGTGCGGCTACGTTCCTACTCGATCCCGCTGGTCGTCCCGGTGGTCGAGGAGGTGCGCCGTGCCGTTCATGAGTCGGAAGCCGCTGCTGGTGCTGGATGCCGAGACCCGGACGCTGCTGCAGACGCTCCGCGTCTCGCGCACTGCCGCGGCGGCGGAGGTCATGCGCGCTGGCATGCTGTTGGCGTCGGCGGCGGGTGACGGCGTGACGATGATCGCGCGGCGCTTCGGGACCAATCGGGTCAAAGTGAATGATCTGCTCAATCGCGCCTTACAAGTCGGCGCGCGGGCGGCGCAGGTGGATTTGCCGCGCGCGGGTTAGCCGCATCTGCCGGACCGGCGGTGCAAAGGGCCGCGTTTCAGGGTCGGAGTCCATCGCTTCCCGAATCACTTCGCCGACATCATCGGCCATCGACTTCCGAATGTCGTCGGCAAGATGCGCGTATCGCTGCGTTGACCGGGTGTCCCTGTGGCCGAGCAGTTTCCCGATCAGGAAGAGGGAGTAGCCGCGGCCATCGGCAAACGACGCGACCGAATGCCGCAGGTCGTGTAGCCGGACCTTGTCGAGTCGCGCCTCTGACCGCACGGCGTACCAAAGGCGCTGGATTTCTTTCAGCCGCTCTTGCGCACGGCGACCGGGAAAGGGGAACCCGCGCGGTGACCCGCAAGTCTTGCGCTTGCGGTCTTCAACAGGTCGCCGTGCATACGCGATTCGAGTACCACCGAAGACAGCCTTTTTCAGCGCGACACGCGCGAAGCCAGAGGCTAGCAAAAATAGCAGCGCTGCGATCACCCGTCGGCAAGAACGCAGCGACTACTTCGTGACCTGGGCAACGCAGTTCAGCTGCCGTCCAAGCCACCCGCCATTGAGCACCGGCAGCCGACTGATCGCATCGAACTTGACGACCACCGGCACCGCATCCTTGCTCTTCGCGGGCCACTCGGCCCGGCCGGTTTCGTCAACCTTGGCGAGCGCAACCAACCGGAACAGTGCCCACTCGCCGGTGGCCGATGCAATGACGACTGGTTTGTTCTTGCCGAACGTTCCGTCAAGCCGCGCGTCACGCGTCCCGGAAGCTGGCCAGGCAATCTCGTTACGCGGCGTGCGCGAATTGAACGTGGCTTCGTTGGCGCCGTTCTTGAGCATGATGACCGGGGTTCGCTCGGAAGTGATTCCACTCGCCATCCATCGCAGCGACGGTGTCTCGCCGCCATCGGGGAACAGCGCCTTGGATACCTGCGACGCGCGATTGAAAAACGCGACGAAGGACTCGGAGAGTTCGATGCCCTCGGCCGGTTTGGCCACCCACTTGCCGTCCTTTTCCTCGAGGAACGGCTTGAGTCGATCCGCATGGAACGCCCACAGTTCGCCGCTGCCGGGGGCGAGCAGGGCCGCGACTTCGGAGATCGACGCCTCTGATGGCGCATCGATGGCGAACGGGAACTTGCTCAGCATGGAGCGCATCTGGCCACACACCGAGCGGCCGCGATCGTTCAGCAGCGTTATCAGCGGGACGGCTGCAGCGCCGCCAACGCCACCACCAGGGAGCGGCGGTGGCGTCACGACAAGCGTACGAGTCGGCACTTTCATGGCACTCGCCGTACGCAGCACCGCTTCGGCACCCTTGATTGGCTCGGTGAGCAACCGCTCGACCGCGATCGCGACTGGTGCAGCGGCTGGCGCGAGCCTGAAGCCTTGCGCCACGCGCTTTACAGCGACGCGCGCATTGGTTACGTCACCACCGGCCAGCAGCGCCGCCTGCACAATCGCCTGCGTAGCCGCGGTATCGTTCGGCGCTGGCAGGGGGAGACTGGCCACCCGGTTGAGCGCCCCCATCAATCCAAGCAGGCCGTCCTGGTATGGCTGGTTCTTTTCCGATACGAACTTGTCGACGATCTCCGGTGGCGTCACGGCATGCACAGGTTGAAACGTCGCGCGCGTGACAGAATCGAAAGTGGTATTCATCGCGACGGTGCGCAGCACTTGCAGGATCGGCGATTGGTTTCCGCCAAACACTTCCAGTTTGCTCGCGGCGTCCTTCACGCTGCTGGGGGAAGCCACTACGGCACTGACGATGACCCCACGCCAGGCCTTGGCGTAGTCTTCTGCATACCGTGTGCGTAGCGCCGCGATCACCGATTCGCGATCGACACCGCGCGACGCCGTGGCGTCACCGATAACCCACGTTTCGCCCTGGAAATAGCGGTCGGCATTGCGGAAGGCATCGGTCATGAACGCCGCACCCTTCGCGGAGAACGACCCGGCGACTTGCGGTGTGGCGGTGAGGAAACCGGGCGCCTGCGGAATTCTTACAGAGGGAACGGCCGTGTTTGCGACATCGAGCATGTTGCGATAGATCCGCTCCCCACCGGTAAACCGCGCGAGAAATTCGCGTCCGTGCGTAACCACGGCGTTGACGGCCGCCTTCGGAAACGGATTATAGGTGGGCAACTCGCTGGCGTAGAACTCAAACTGTATGCGAGCGAGGGACGTGACATCAGCGTCGATCGCCAAACCGTGCTGCCAACTGGACAGCAGTACGGGTGCCACGAATTCGACCGTGCTTCGCTCGGGCGCGCTGGTGGTGATAAGATAGGTTTTGAGCAACGCGTAGGTCGTGCCGTAATCGTTCGACGCGGTGGGCGCCTCGGGTAGTGCTTTGAGCGAATCCACAATCGCTCCCCACGATGTGGCGAACAACTGTCGACGGAATCCCTCGTACCACACGGGGCGCGCCGCAGCCAGCAGCGCAGGACCCTGCCAGAGGCCGAAACGTAGCCGGAGCGGTGGCCCATTCCGCACATAGCCCTGCACAGTATCGAGCTGTGCGCGGAGAGCGTCCAGTGTTCGCAGCGCCTCCCGTGACGGAAACGCGATGGTGCCTGGACTCGCTGACAATGCGGGAAGCGCCGACACCGCGCGCGCCGCATTGTTCACGCGGTCCGACAGGCTGCGATTCCCGAGCCACGAAATCGAGACGGGAATGGTGAGCATAATGCTCGCAGCGGCCAATCCCAATCGCACGGACGTCCGTCCGCCAATCATCGGAGTTCCCCCGCGATGCAGCGACTGCCGAAGTCTCCGCGGCAGCAGCATCGCCATCGGTCCGTGGCGGTCCCGTTCGAGGAGTCGGACATAGACACGATCCTGCATCAACTCCCGTTCCGGCAGCGCTTGCAGTTCGCGCGCCAGATTCTTTTGCTGGCGTTTGTCGTGCCCACCGGAAAGCAGGCGCTGCATCACGAGATTGAGTTGGTATCGCGGAGCGGCAGCGGAGTCTGCCGGCGGTGGGTGTTGCTCGAGCAACTGCACAAGCGCCGAGCGAACGGCCCTCGACACGTCGGGCGACAGCGCGCTAATGAGGTTGAACCGGATGTCGTCAGGAATGGCGCCGATTCGAAACCACGGCAAGCGAATGAGTCGCAGGATATTCTCTTCCGTTACCAATCCCGCACGCATGCAGGGGAGCGACCCGATGAACAATGTCAGTTCCCAATTCAACTCGGGATAGATCGCGCACGCGCACAACCACTCGAACGCATCCTCCGCGAGATATTTACGCAACTCCGCCACCGCATTCGCGGGGGTGATCCTCGGCAGCGGGAGCAAATGTTCGCTATCCCAATAGCCTGTGCCATCGGATCGCTCGGGCGACATCAGGATCTCGCCGGCGGTGCGAAGACCATCAATTGACGCCGGCAATACGAGGAAACTCTTTGCCAACACCCGTTCGCGCATTCCCCACAGCGAGACCGGTTCTGGAGTCAGCAGAACGCGATCGCGCCAGTCCATCAGGCTTTCAACCCACGGATGAAGTGTCATCGATACGGGATCGATCATGCCGTCGCCGCAGGCGAAAACAAGCAGCCTGTGCACTGGAAATTGATGACGCAGCGACACGAGCAAGGTCGCAACTCCCTCGAGTTCGGAGAAACACACCCGCGGGTCTCGGTCGAAATCGAAGCGCGTGATGTGCACGCCCTCGCGAACCAGCGACGACCCCAGATCCGCGAACAGTTGCGCGTGATGATCAGCGGCGCTCATCCGCTCGATCAGCATCAGGTAATCGGGAGACCTCGTGTCGCTTCGATATCGCAACGTCGGCGCGCCGTGGGCGTCAATCGTTGCCGCAATGGTGGCGTCGACGGCGAGTCTCTGCGACTCGCTCGCTTGGCGCGTGCGGACCACACGAGCCGCCTCCGCCAACTTCGACGCATCGCCATACGGATGCCGAGCCGTTGGGACACGTACCGGCCACGAAAAGGGCGGACGTCCGTGTCGCTCCCGACGCAGTACGAGCTGACGACTCCGGTAGCGGTACCATTCGAAAAGCACCCAGCCCAACAGCGGAACCAGCAGCAGTGCGAATGCGAAACCGGGTGCCTGACGCAGCGCGCCGAGACGACCGGAGGGAGCGTCGGGGCGTACCGGGCCCGACCCTTCCGTTTCGGCCGGCGACGGGAGGGTCGAAGGCGTCGCGCGTGTGGATTCAGGTGTGTTCGACGGTCTGGCGTTCGCGGCGGCGGCGGATGCGGTTGGCGCCGCGATTGCCGTGATTGTCGGCGCCCGTGTCGACGCGGGCCGCGGCACAATGAGAATTACCGCGGTGATGAGCACCGCGGCCAACAGCATGGCGCCGGCGATGATCAGTTTGCGACGGCTCGCTGTGCGCGGTGTGGAGGGAGTTGCTGCTCCGGCGGAGAGCGGAGTCGTGATCGGCAATTCATCCGTGTCCTCGGCGAGCGCCGGAGGGACGGCCTCGTCAAAGAGGCCGAAGTGCTGATCGAACACGCGATAGAACTGTTCCTGCTGCTCCCTGCTGGTCGCGACCAACGGACAGATCAGCGTTTTCAGTTGCTGCGGCGAACACTCGTCGCCAACCCGTTCGAGCAGGGCATAGATGCGCAGATAGTGGTCGACGCCCACGGCAATGCCCTGGCGTCGGAGCGAATCCAACAGGTCTCCAAACGGGATGACCGGTTGGTTGGACACAGTCTGGTGCATCAAGCGGCGCCGATCAGCCGAGTTGCTGACGCAGCAACGCCATGTCCTCTCTCCCCTTGGCGAGAATGGAGTAGGTCATCGCGACCGCTTCGGTTTCGCCGGGTTTCAAGTCTCCGACATCGAGATTGAGCTTGGCGAGTACGCGCACCCAAGCCAGGAGTTCCGCAGTCGACGGCTTCTTGCGGAGACCGAGTTCGCGAATGCGCTCGAAATGCGTGATTGCGTGATCGATCAGCGCAGGCGAGAAGCGCGCGTCGGGGGGTAACCGCCGCGCCACGATCTCACGCAACGTGATTCGGTCGGGGAAGGGGATATGGTAGAAGACACATCGCCGCAGGAACGCGTCGGGGAGGCTCTTCTCGGAGTTGCTGGTGAACAGCACCACTGGCTTGAAGGCCGGATCGGCCGTGAACGTGTTGCGTGTCTCGGCGACCCCGAACGACATCTGCTCGATTTCATTGAGCACGTCATTGGGCAGATCGCGCGGCGCTTTGTCTACTTCGTCGATCAACACCACTGATCGGACAGGTCCTCGTCCGCGCAGCCGCTCGGGCAGGAACGGGTCCGCCTGAGCAGATGGCATTGCCGAAAGGATGGCAACACCGAGCGCCTCATAGGTGATGTAGGCTTCTGACGTGGACGCGTGCTCCTGGAACTGTGCGTCGTGAAAATGACGCAGGCTGTCGTAGCGGTAGAACAGGTCACGGGCCATTGAAGTCGACTTTGTGTTGAAGACAAGCGGCGCGGACAGCGCCAGCTCATGCGCGATACTGCGGGCGAGTTCGGTTTTCCCGGTACCGGGCTCGCCGGTCACCAGAAGCGGTTGCCCGAGCGTGAGCGCCACATTTACCGTATCCCGCAGGCCAACATCGGCCAGATAACCAGCCGGATCAGAAAGCCAGTGTCCCACTTCGAGCAGTGGCAGGGTCTGGTGGCGTTCCACAATCGTCGTTCCGTTTCCTGCGTACGCCCGGAACTGTGCGCGCAAGAGTTCTCCCGCTTCTGTCATGCGACCTCTCCCCGCTCGTGTGAGTGCTGCCGAACGAATTCATCGCGAATCTCCTCCAATGTGACTTCGATATCCGACATGGGCCGGTGCGGCGTGCCTCGAAACATCGACGCCGCCCGCTCGTGTCGTTTCCGCTCCGAACCGTAGATCCCGTTCTGGTTGAACCAGTCCTTCACGTCGTTCTCGGTGACTGACGTGAGTTCGTTTGAGATGTGCCCGGCGCAGCGGGCACCGGATGCCCCAACCACCTTTTGCATGGTTGCGAGTATTCGCTGCTTGGTGCCTGCCCCCGAACGCCGCCACGGTGCGAAGCGATACGCCGTCTTCACGGGCTCGTAGATGACCTTCAGGAACACCACGAACAGTGGTGTCTGCGCGCTGGGTATAAGCGCACCCCAGAACGCGTTCAGGTACCAGTGGAGCATCTCATCGGTCGCGCCATCCCACAACGACGTGCGAATGTCATGGTGGATAACCACGATCGGACTGAGCGAAAGGCTGGGCTGACGGCTGAGGGTGAGCGCCGTAAGCTCATTGCCCATATAGCCCGACGCGACCTCGCGGAAGAGCGAGATTGCGAGGTCGCGCTGACGCGTTTCCAGCGTGTCGCCGTCGGGCCACGGGACGCGCAGCACTTTCACTGTGCCCCGTTCCTCTCCGCCGATCTCGGTGGCGTATTGATTCAAGCGTGTCGCGACAAGGCGCTCGACGAGGCTGTCGTGCGACTCGCCTTCAGGCCCGTGTACCACGTGAACTTGCGGACACCCAGGCGACCGCTGCTGGCTCTCGCGAAACGACGCGTCAAACGAATTCACTTGTCTCCACCGATCGCACATGCGACTCACAAGCGGTCCAAGGTTGGGGGCATCGAGCTGGCGGGTCGGTGCAACGCGTGACGCGCTCGGTTCTTGTTGCAAATCATCACCCGCCACACGGGTTCCCACGGGAGCCACCGGAGCCACGAGAGCGGCCGCAAACTCGGCACCGTTTCGGAAACGATCCACGGGCATTCGCGACATGGCGATCGAGACGGCGCGTTCCAGATGTATCGGCACCTGTTGGCGCAGCTCGCGCAGCGGCGTCGGATCGCTGGTCATCTTCACGGCGAGAATGGACATGATGTTGGGACCCACGAAAGGCGGCACGCCCGCGAGCATCTCGTAGAGCACGCAGCCGAGCGCATACAGGTCGGCGCGGCCGTCCACCTCGACGCTGCCATCATACTGCTCGGGGCTCATGTAGGTCGGTGATCCAAGAACCATTCCCGTGCTGGTGAGTGATTCGATGCCGACCGCACTGGTGGCGCGAGCGATTCCGAAATCAGCCACGATGGCGCCGCCTTTGGAGAGCAGGATGTTCTCAGGCTTGATGTCCCGGTGCACCACACCGCGTTCATGCGCATAGGCTAACGCGCCGGCCACTTCACCTGCGACACGCGTTGCCTCAGCGACTGGGAGGTGCCGCTCCCTCGTTATGCGGTCGCGCAGCGACTCTCCGTCGATGAACGGCATCACATAGTAGAGGATGCCGTCCTGTTCGCCGGAGTCGAAGAGCGGGAGGATATGCGGATGCTGGAGACGCGCGGCAATCGCGATTTCGCGCTGGAAACGATCCGCACCGACGCTTCGAGACAGGTCGGCGTGCATCACCTTGATGGCCACGGGCCGACCATGACGGGTGTCTTGACCGAGATACACGCTGGCCATGCCTCCCCGACCCAGTTCTCGTTCAACCGCGTAGCGGCCAGCCAGCAGTGTACCGGTCGCGACGCTCACCTGCTCCACAGAAGTGCCTCTTGAGGTCGAGTGTGCAAAAAGGGCCATATCAGCAGATCACCAACCCCACGCGATAGCTGCCGCCCTCTGAAAAACCTGTGGCGGCGCACCGGGTTCAGCAAGAACGCGCGACAACGGCAATCGATCGAATGTCGCGTGAGCGAACGGGCGACATTGTTCGCGTTCATTCGGTGCGGCCGGTACATTGACAGGGCCACCACCCACCCGTGCCGCACCGAGATGACCGTCACCGCAACCGACTCTGCCTGGGTGCTTCCCATTGTGGACGGCCCTGCTGCGGCATTCTCACTGGTACAGCGTGCCTGCAACGCGGCCGGTTTCGACGAGCCCGGAATCTGCGACCGGCTGGGCATTGCTGGCATCGTGGACTTCAAGAGCCGCCGCGAAGGAAGAGTCGAGGGCAAACGCGTCGGTGATGCACTCGAAGTGCTGGTCGATCTGTTCATGGATCAGATCAGCGTGTCAGCCGAGCGCGTGCGGCAGGCGCTTGGTGACGACGTCGTGGAGGCACTGGTTGTCCTCGGGTTGTTGCGTGCCGACCCGGGCGAACACACCAGCCTGACATCCACCATGTTGCTGTACCCCACGGCGGGCGTGCTGCTCACCTCCGATCGCACGCACCTGCAACTGGGAGACAACGGCGAGCCGCCACCGGACATCGTGTATCCGTCAATCACGCGTAGCGCGAGCACGTTCCTGCGCATGTTGCCGCAGTCGCCGTGCGATGCCTTTCTCGAGTTATGCGCCGGAAGCGGTGTGGCCGCGCTGTCCATGGCCACGCGCGCACGTCATGTCTGGTCACTGGATATCGCCGAACGCGCCACGCGCGTCGCCCAGTTCAATGTTCGACTCAATGGCTTCGACAACGTGACCACCGCGCAGGGTGACCTTTTCGAGCCGGTGCGCGGACTGACGTTTGATCGAATTGTCGCCCATCCGCCGTACGTACCGTCATTCGAGCAGCGTGTCATCTATCGCGACGGCGGAGCAGATGGAGAACTCATTACCAGACGGATTGTGTCGGAACTCCCCGCGTTTCTTCGCCCGGGAGGGCGTTATGTCTGCAACTGCATCGCTACCGATCGCACCGGTGCGGCGCTTGAGGTACGGTTGCGCGACTGGTTGGGCGCTGCGCGTGACGAATTCGATATCGTGCTGGCGGTGACGTCCACGGAGCATCCATCCGAATTCTATTTCAAAAACGCCATCAATGGCGGCATGTCGTTTGCCGACGCCGAACGGCGCCACGTGGCGTTCAGGGACATGCAGGTGGAGTTGCTGGTGTTTTGTGCGTTCGTGATTGAACGGCACGCGTGGGCGCGCGCGCCGGGCACGCTGCGCCTTACGCGAAGCCGGCAAACAACCGGCCGGGAGTTGGAGCAGTTGTGCGACTGGCATGCGCGCCGCGACGCACCCGATCTTGCGAACCGCATGCTGGCCGCCTTTCCCCACATCGACCCCGCCGCACGCCTGCAAACCACGCAACGCCTGGCCGGCGACCGGTGGGGCGCCGATGACTGCACCTTCGAAACAACCTGGCCATTTGCCACCACCCTGCAGTGTCCAAAGGACGTGGCCCATGTTCTGGCGCGCTGTGATGGCCGCCGTACCCTCCGACAGGTTATTGTGGCGTTGCGTCAGAAGGGACTGTTGAACGCCAGGGTGCCTGATGACGCCGTGCTTCGCACACTGGCGACGTGCGTGATAGCGGGCGCGGTGCATCTGGAGGAGAGGCCGCCCTCGACGCAGTAGATTGAATCCATGCTGATACTCGCGATCCTTGCCATCGCGCTCACGGCTGCGCTGAAACGATTGTACGATGCTGGGGTAACGCTGGTGCCGGGCACAAACGCCTTCGGCAGCACATCCTTCGGGACGGAGTTTGAGTTGTACGAGCGAGTAGGCATTCCTGCGGCGACAGTACGGCAGACGGCGACAATCGTGTCGGCGCGCGTCACCGCGGCGACCCTTCGCCGTGCCGTTGGTGGGCGCGGAAATTGATGTCGGCGTACCGCCGAGTCCGATGGGGCGTGGTCGCGGTCGTTATCGCACTTCAACTGGGCGTTGCAAAATGCGCCAGCAAGCCTGGAGCTTCGGCGCGAGATCGCGGCACGAAGGCCGCAGCCGACCCGCAAGCCGACTCCGCCGATCAGGTGCTCTATGGTGTCCGCGCCGTGCTCACCGATCACGGCGTTACGAAAGCGATGTTGGTGGCAGATCGCGGGTACGTGTTTGAAGACGGAACGCGCATTGAAGCGCGGGGCGTCACGGTCACCATGATCGACTCAGCGGGCGTGAAGGGCGCCGTGATGACCGCGCAACGGAGCACTTACCTGTTGCTCCGAGCCCGTTTCGAATCACGTGGACAGGTGGTTGTGCATGGCGTTGATGGTCGGCAGCTCCAGACGGAACGACTCGTGTTCGACCTCGCGCGCAATCTGCTGGTCGGCGACAGCGCGTACGTACTCTCGGA
>JANOKE010000921.1:0-3515 GCA_031419135.1 Gemmatimonadaceae bacterium | reverse complement strand
CACCGGAGGTTTCCGCGCCCCCCGCGCTGTAGTGCGCGGCGGCATCGGCGTGTTTACCAACGTGTCGGGCGCCGGGCAACTGGGCAGCGCGCTGGACAACACCGGGCTCAGCTCAGGGGTGCAACAGCTGGTGTGCAGCGGCGACGCCGTGCCGCTCCCCAACTGGAGCGCCTACAACGCCAATCGGTCGGCAATCCCTGAGCACTGCGCCGACGGAACCAACGGCACGGTATTCTCCAATACGTCGCCCAACGTGGTGCTGTTCTCGAAATCATTTTCGCCGCAGCGCTCAGTTCGCTCCAACTTGTCGTGGCAGGGCCCCATTCTGGATGCGCGCTATTCGTTGAACGCCGAAGGCACGTGGGCGCTCAATCTCAATCAGCAGCAAACGGTGGACATCAACTTCCTGGCCAACCGGCAATTCGGACTCGACGCGGAGAGTGGTCGACCGGTGTACGTGGCGCTCACCAGTATCGATCCGGTTACCGGCGCAATTGCCTCGCGCGATGCCCGCGTATCGTCGCTGTTCAATCGGGTCAGTGAGCTGCGCTCCGACATCCAGTCCACCACGTCGCAACTCCAGCTTCGACTCAGTCCCATTCAGCGCACGCCAGCGCGCTTCGGATGGAGCGCCGCGTACACGCTCACGTACGTGCGCGAACAGGTGCCGGGCTTTCAAAGCACCGCCGGCGATCCGTTGGGCAAAGAGTGGGCGGTATCGGCCAATGGGCCGCATCAGCTCAGTTACAACCTGCGCTACAATTTCTTCGACTACATCACCGTGAACTGGAGCGGACAGTTCCGCTCCGGCACGGCGTTTACGCCGAGCGTGGCGGGTGATATCAACGGCGACGGCTACTCCAACGATCGCGCATTCATTTACAACCCCACCACGGTAAGCGACGCCGCGCTGGCCGGCGGATTGCAGCAGCTCTTCGCCTCGCTGCCCGGGAACACCCGTTCGTGCCTTGAGCGCCAATTCGGCCGGGTGGCAGAACGCAACAGTTGCCGAGGCCCGTGGAGTTCGAGCGCGAGCATGACGATTACGCTCGATCGGGCGAAGTTTCGCATGCCGCAGCGTGCCGCATTGAACTTCTCGCTGTCCAACCCGTTGGGTGCGGCCGATCTCGCGCTGAACGGGTCCGGCAACCTCAGAGGGTGGGGACAGAGTCCGTTCCCCGATCAGTCGTTGTTCTATGTGCGCGGGTTCAACCCGACTACCCGACAATACACGTACGAGGTCAATCAACGCTTCGGACAAACCCGACCGCAGTTCCTCACGCTGCGCGCCCCGGTAGCGATGACCGTGTCCATGAGAATCGATCTGGGTCCAACGCGTGAACGGCAAACCATCACCCAGCAACTGCGCTCCGGACGCGAAACGCCGGGCAGTCGCATCAATGAGTCCAGCTTTCGACAGTTCGGCACGAACAGTGTGCTCAATCCCATGACACAGATCATCCGACAACAGGACTCGCTCAAACTCACCTCGGTGCAAGCCGACAGCATCGCGTCGATGAACCGCCGGTACGCGTATCGCACCGATTCATTGTGGACTCCGGTGGCCCGCTATCTGGCGGCGTTGCCCGAGAAGTATCAACTCGATCAGGCGTTCGACCGCTATCTGCGGGCGCGGCGCGCGCAGATCGACCTGTTGATCGGCACCGTCAAGGCCGTGTCCGAATTGCTGACACCGGAACAGAAACGCAAACTCCCGTCACAGATCACGAATTTTCTCGACCCGCGATACCTCAATCAGATTCGCGAGGGAAGCGGCATTTACATCGCGGGTGGTGGTGGCGGCGGGTTTGGCGGATTCCAGTCATTTGGCGGCGGCGATTTTTCCTCCATTGAGATCCGTCGCTAGTGCGCACGCTCACCTGGCCGCGCATCGCGCGATGCAGCGGTGTTGGTACGTTGCTCTCGTGCCTGTCGCCGATCGGCGCCGCAGCGCAGGGCAGCCCGCCCACACCGCCAACCTCCACGCCGACATCTGCGGCGACGTTGCCGCCACTGCCCGGCCCCGCCGTACGACGCATCGAGAGCGCGCAAGCCATCAGCACCGAGACCTTGGGCGCGATCACCAATGTGCGACATCTCTCCAACGGTCGTGTGCTGTTGAACGACGGCGCGCGGCGCCGATTGCTGATGCTGGACAGCACGCTCACGCAGGTGACGGTCGTACTCGATTCGCTTGCCGAAGTGCAGAACGCCTACGGCACGCGTGCCGGTTCGATGTTGGCGTATCGCGGTGATTCCACGGTGTTCATCGATCCGGCCACGCTGGCCATGCTGATCCTCGATGGCATGGGAAACATTGCGCGCGTGCGCGCTGTGCCGCGCGCGCAGGACATCAATGCCATCGCCGGCCCGTCGTTCCAGTCTGGCGTCCCGGGCTTCGATGCAAGGGGCCGCTTCGTGTATCGCATTGCGGCCACCGCTGCGCCGCCCACGGTTGCCCCACCACCCGGCATACCGTACTTCCCTTCGCCGCCCGACTCGGCGTTTGTGGTGGCGGTCAATCTCGACTCGCGAAAGTCGGATACGCTGGGTGTCGTGCGCATTCCGAAATTGGTGTTCTCCATTCGTATCGAACCGAGTGGCATGTTCAGTATCAACGTCGTGCCCAATCCCCTGCCGCTCACCGATGACTGGGCGCTGCTGGCCGATGGCGCAATCGCCTTCCTGCGCGGAGTCGACTATCGCGTGGACTTCCGCGCGCCCGATGGCCACGTCACGTCGTCAGAAAAACTGCCGTTCCCCTGGGTTCGCATGAACGACGATGACAAAGCCCGGTTCGCCGATTCGGCGAAGGCCGTGCAGATCAAGAATGCGCAAACCGACTTTACCACGCAGATGGTCGCGTGGTCGAATCTGCTGAACAAACCTTATCCGGCATCGTTTACGTCACCCGAGGGCTATGTGCCGCCTTCCGGATTGCCGAAAGACTGGATTCTTCCCAAGGGGGTGTCGTTCCCTGCCAACTATGTTCCCGCCTGCCCGCCTGGGTCCCCCGTGCCGCCACCTGGCGCGGCAGGGCCGCCCAGTTGCACGCAAACGTACTTCAGTGAGATGTACGGCAGCGGGTACACACCGCCGCCGCCCACCTATCGTGCGCCAACGCTGGTAAAGCCGCGCGACTTGCCCGACTACAAGCCGCCCGTTGGCGCGGGTGCCGCGCGTGCCGACGCCGATGGCAATCTGTGGGTTCGAACCATTCCCATGCGTCCATCCGCAGGCGGTCTGATTTACGACGTCATCAACCGTCAGGGTGAACTGTTCGACCGCATCCAATTGCCAACGGGCTACCAACTGGTTGGCTTCGGTCCGGGGAAGTTGGTGTACTTGAGCAATCGAGATGCAACCGGGCTGCACTTGTCGAAGGCGCGGCTGAAGTAAAGCAGAGGGGTGAGCAACCAAAGGGGTGAGGGTAGAGACGGGGAGCGGTGTGGGGGGGGTGTACCCACGGCGCTACCCACGGCGCTAACCACACCCCTCACCCCGCCCCCCCCCCC
>JANOKE010000920.1:0-11534 GCA_031419135.1 Gemmatimonadaceae bacterium | reverse complement strand
GATGGTTCCGGTGATCGACGTGCGTGGCGAGAACCCGTGGACCAGTCTGCAGATCTCCGACATCACGGTCGATCCGTCAACGGGGAACTACGTGCTGGTGGCGTCGAAGGAGCGGGCACTCATTGCCATCACACCCACCGGTGCGGCGGTGTTCGCGCGCGCGCTTCCCGAACACCACGAACAGCCCGAAGGGATTGCGGTGACAAAAGACCACCTGTTGATCGTGAGTGACGAGGCGGCAAAAGCGTCGGCCATTGTCACACTCTACCGGTTGCCGTGAATGCGTCACCGAAATGTCAACGCGCCACTCCCCAACAGTGCTTCGCGGATCGCCGGTCGGGCCGGCGTGTTGCTGCTGGTGCCTGGTGGCGCCGAGTATCGATCCGCGTTTCTCGAAGTGGGTGGTCGTATCTGGGACGCGAGCGGCGGGCGGTGCCACTGACCGGCTCAGGCGGCGCAGGCGCGTAGGGGCAGTGCCCGCATTCCCACCTGAAGCACCGCTGCTAGCTTTCCGGCCTATGGCCACACGCCCCAACGCCGACCCCCACGAAGAAAAAGGCGATCTCGGTCTCGGCCGAATCGTGTCGAACGCGCGCGGGCGACGGCTGCTCAATCCCGACGGCTCATTCAACGTTTTGCGTGAAGGACTCCCGTGGTCGCAGGCGGGAAGCGTCTACCACGACGCGCTCACGACCACCTGGCCGAGATTCCTGGGATGGACCGCGTTGGTCTATCTCGGCATCAACTTGTTTTTCGCCGTCTGTTTTCTGCTGCTCGGGCCAGACGTGTTGGCCGGTGTCGGTGTGGCGGCGTTGGGCGGACGTTTCTGGCAAGCGTTTTTCTTCAGCGTGCAGACCTTTGCCACCATTGGATATGGCTCCATCGTCGCCAATGGCGTGCCGGGCAATCTGGTGGTCACTATCGAGGCGCTGATCGGCCTCCTGGCGCAGGCGTTGATCACCGGCCTGCTGTTTGCGCGCTTCGCCCGACCCACGATGTCACTGCAGTTCAGTGGCGTGGCGCTCATCGCACCGTTCAATAGCGGACGCGCCCTGATGTTTCGGGTGGCCAACAAGCGACGCAACGAACTCATCGAGATGGAAGCCCAGGTGAGCTTTTCGATTCTCGACGAGGGGATCGCGGGACTGGGACGTCGGTATCACCAACTCGCGCTCGAACGGCGAACGGTGAACTTCTTCCCGTTGGCATGGACACTCGTGCATCCGATCACGCCGGACAGTCCGATGTGGGGAATTACGGCGCAGCAACTCGAGGCGCGCGAAGCCGAAGTGCTGGTGCTGATGCAAGGCACCGATGATACCTTCGCAACCCGTGTGTCCACGCGACGCTCGTATCGCAGTGAGGACATTGTGTGGGGCGCAAAGTTTGCCAGTGTCTTCAATTCGGCTCGCGCTGACGGACGGGTGGCGATGGATCTCCTGAAGCTCGATTTGTTTGAACGGCTGGAACTGCCCGACGACGCACCCGCGTGACTTATTGAGGTGCGCCGAGATTAGCGTCAGGCCCACCTCCACATTTTTCGGCGAGCGAACACACGATGGCTGCGGCGAGTCTGCTGGCCCTGATCGACGACATTGCGGCGTTACTCGATGACGTAGCGCTCCTGACCAAGGTGGCCGCCAAGCAGACCTCCGGTGTGATTGGCGATGACCTGGCGCTCAACGCCGCCCAGGCGTCCGGCGTGAAGGCCGATCGCGAACTGCCCGTGGTGTGGGCCGTGGCGAAGGGCTCGTTGCTCAACAAGCTCATTCTGGTGCCCTCGGCCCTGGCGATCAGCGCGTTCGCGCCGGCAGCGATCTTGCCGCTGCTTATGGTGGGTGGTCTGTTCCTCTGCTACGAAGGCTTCGAGAAGATCGCCCACAGGCTACTCCATCGGTCGGACGAAGACCGTGCGCATCACGCCACTCTGGTGGCGGCCGTGGCTGACCCGCGGGTTGATCTGGTGGCCTTCGAGAAGGACAAGATCAAGGGCGCGGTGCGCACGGACTTCATATTGTCAGCCGAGATCGTGGTGATCTCGCTGGGTACCATGACAGCGGCCAGCCTCGGCAATCAGGCGGCGGCGTTGAGTCTCGTGGCGATTGCGGTTACGGTGGCCGTGTACGGACTGGTAGCGGGTATCGTGAAGTTGGATGATCTTGGACTCAAGTTGCACGGCCAGGTGGGCAGCGGGGCGCTCGTGGCGTTGCAACACCGTGTCGGTTCGGGGATTTTGCGTGGGGCGCCGTTTCTGATGCGGAGTTTGTCGGTACTTGGCACCGCGGCGATGTTCACGGTGGGTGGCAGCATCATCGCACACGGGGTGCCAGGTCTCGAGCATTTCATCGAAGGTCTGCGCACGCGAATCGAGACGGTCGGCCCCGCCGTCGGATGGATCGCCATCGCCGTTATCAACGCGTTGATCGGCGTATTCGCCGGTGGACTGGTTGTCGTCATAGTTGTCATAGGCAAGCGCATCGTGAAATCCGTTCGTGGATAGGTATTCCTTTTCGCACGAGGCACTGAGATGACAGGAACCGACCGGATCGGACGCCGGATGATGGCGGCGTTCGCCCTGCTGTGCGGCCAACCCGGGCTGACTGATGGCGGTATGGTGTCGGCCCAGAAGGCCCCACGGTACCAGACCGAAATCCGCTGGACCAGCTATGGCATCCCACACGTCAAGGCCAGCAACTGGGGAAGCCTTGGCTACGGCTTTGCCTACGCCACCGCGACCGATGCGCTCTGCACCATCGCCCGTGACGTCGTCATGGTGAATGGTGATTTGTCGCGTCATTTCGGCGCGGTGGACGGGAATCGCGAGAGCGATGTCTTTCACCGGGCGGTGCTCGATGTGCCGACCGTGAAGACATTCAATAATCGGCAGAGCGCGAACAGCCACCGCTTTTCCGCCGGCTACGTGGCGGGCTACAACCGGTATCTTCGTGACCATCGCCTGACCTTGCCCAAAGAATGCCGGAATACGGCGTGGGTGCGACCGCTCACCAACGACGACGTGACGCGTTTGACCATTGGCGTTGGCATTCGGTACGGGCTCGGACGTTATCAGAAGGAAATGGCGAACGCGGCCCCGCCGGGAGGAAAGGTGAGCGGGCTCTCCACCGATTTCGAAATGACTGACGGCCTCGGCAGCAACGCGGTCGCCATGGGGAAGGCCGTTACCGCATCCGGTCGCGGATTGCTGTTGGGCAACCCGCACTATCCGTGGCAGGGGTCATCGCGTTTTCATCTGATCCATACCACGATACCTGGTGAGCTCGATGTCATGGGTGTGAGTCTGTATTCCACGAGTCGCGTGGCCATCGGCTTCAACAAAGACGTGGCGTGGAGTCACACCGTGTCCACCGGGTTGCGGTCCACGCTCTACGCACTCGACCTCAATCCGACTGATCCCACGCAGTACCGCTATGGCGACGCGTGGCGCCCGCTCACGCGCCTGACGGTGCAGTTCGCCGTCAAGGGGGACGCGCCCACGCCGGTCACGGAATCGCAGACCGTGTATATGTCGCACTACGGTCCCGTAGTGGTGTCCGATCAATTGCCGTGGACCACCACGCGTGCCTATGCGATTCGCGACGTGAACCTGTCCAACGATCGCAGCGCGGTGACCTACGACGCGCTGAACAAGGCGCGCAGTATCGACGAGGTCGAAGCGGCGATCAGTCTGCAGGGAGTGTCGTGGACCAACACGCTGGCCGCCGACAAATACGGCACGGCGTTCTACGCCGACCTGAGTGTGGTGCCCAATGTCGACGCGGCGCTGATCGATCGCTGCCGGGTAAAGCCCGCCGGTGTGCCCGCGCAGGTGATCGTACTCAATGGAGCCGATCCCACCTGCGCGTGGACCAACGACGCGCGTTCCGCCATTGCCGGTGCGATGCCGGCACAGGCGATGCCGCGGCTCCGTCGCGACGACATCGTAAGCAACGCGAACGACAGCCACTGGTTGTCCAATCCGTTGTCACCGCTGGAAGGTTTTTCTCCGATCATCGGGGCCGAACGCACCACGCGCAGTCTGCGCACGCGCGCCGGCCTGTCGTTTATCGCCGAAGCGTTGAAGGGCGGGGCCAAGGCCACGCCAGAGACGCTGGAGAACATGCTGTTCAGTCACCGCAACTATGGCGCGGAACTGCTGCTCGACGATCTGCTGACACTCTGTACGTCGCCGGTCGAACCCGTGGTACTCAGCACCGGCAGCGTGGACATCACCCCATCGTGTCGCGCGTTGTCGCAGTGGAACCGCACCGAAACCGTGGACAGTCGCGGTGGTCACGTGTGGCGGGAGTTCTGGCGATTGGCGGCCCGCATTCCAGGGCTCTATCGTGTGCCGTTTCACGCCGCCGATGCAACCAACACACCGCGTGGTTTGGCGGTTGAGCAGCCGGGAGTGCGGGAAGGACTGCGGCGCGCGTTGGCGCAAACGCAGCAGCGACTGGCGCAGTTCGGCGTGGCCCTGGATGCCACGCTGGGCACCATTCAGTATGACGTGCGAAACGGAGAACGCATCCCCATTCCTGGAGGCGAGGGGAGCACCGGCATGTGGAGTGTGATCAGTTCGGAGCTCAAGAAGGACGGCTATTCGCCAATCCTGGCCGGTAACAGCTACATCCAGGTGGTGGGATGGAATGCCGATGGCACGGTGGACCCGCACGGGATCCTCACGTATTCGCAATCGGACGATCCGGCCTCGCCGTACTTTGCCGACCAAACGCGGCTGTACTCGAAAGGACAGTGGCTGCGGCTGCCGTTCTACGAGAAGGACATCGTGGCCGACAAGAATCTGAAAACGATGCGGCTCAAACAGTAGCGAGGTCGTCGTGACGCGCGCCTACGCCAGCAACAGCTCCAGCTCCTCGCGGCCAATCGACGCCAGCACACCCTTGTCGGCCGTGAGAATCGCATCGGCCAGCGCGCGCTTGGAATCCTGCAGTTGCAGAATCTTTGCCTCGATGGTGTCGCGGGCAATCAGTCGTGTCGCAATCACATGGCGCGACTGGCCTATGCGATGCGCCCGGTCAATTGCCTGAGCTTCCACCGCCGGGTTCCACCACGGATCGAGCAGATACACGTAGTCGGCCGCGGTCAGGTTCAGCCCGTGACCACCGGCTTTGAGACTGATAAGAAACACCGGACACTCGGCGTCGGTTTGAAACCGGTTCACCCGCGCCTCGCGGTCACGCGTGCGACCGTCCAGATACTCGTACACGATCCCTTCGGCATCGAGCCGCTGGCGCACGATCGACAGGAACGACGTGAACTGTGAGAACACCAGCGACTTGTGCCCCTCGGCCGCGATTTCCTTCAGTGACGGAATCAACGCATCAAGCTTGGCGCACGGTACGGCGGCGTGGCGCGCGTTAACCAGTACGGTGTGACACGCCGCCTGCCGGAGACGCAGCAGCGCCTCAAGAATGTGCATGCGCGATTTCTGCATGCCGTCACGGTCTACACGCTCCAGCACGCTCCGCTGGAAATGCACGCGGATCTCCTCGTACACATTGCGCTGTTCCGGCTCCATCTCCACTTCGAGTGTTTGCTCCACGCGGGCCGGCAACTCTTTCGCCACGTCCTCTTTCTTCCGACGCAGAATGATTGGTCGCAGGGCGCGCGCCAGCAGGGAACGGTCGGCCGACTGAGCGTCGATCGCGGCGCTGGACGATGCAAATCGTCCCAGCGACGCGAAACGGGTGGACGCGCTCATCATGCCGGGGTTCAGAAACTCCAGCAGGCTCCACAACTCTTCGATGCGGTTCTCGATGGGCGTGCCGCTGAGCGCCAGGCGATGCCGGGCGCGCAGCAGCCGACAGGCCTTGGCCGTGGCGGTACCGGCGTTCTTGATAGCTTGGGCTTCGTCGAGAATGGCATAGTCGAACGTGATGTCGGTCAGCTCACCGGCGTCGCTGCGCAGCGTGCCGTACGTGGTGATCACCACGTCCACAGACGCCGGATCGATGGCACCAATGCGTCGTGACATGCCGCTGTGGTCGAGCATGCGCAGCGCGGGCGCGAAGCGTTCGGCCTCGCGCAGCCAATTGAACACCAGTGAACGGGGGACGACGATGATCGATGGTCCCGCCCCCTCAGTGCGGCGTGCGTCCAGCAGAGCGAGTACCTGGATGGTCTTGCCCAGTCCCATGTCATCGGCCAGACACCCGCCCAGTTCGAATCGCCGCAGGAAGTGCAGCCACCCCAGCCCTTCGCGCTGGTATTCGCGCAGCGCACCCCGAAACGTCGGCGGCGGATCCACCGGTGCAATGCGGTTGAAGCCTGCCAGCTCGGCGCGCGCCTGCGCAAACGTCTGATCCACGTCCACATCAGGCAACGTGGCCAGCAGCGCATCGAGCAGCGCCAGTTGCGACTTTTTGAAGCGCGTGCGGCCCTCGATTGGCTCGCCATACTGCAACAGCGGTTCGAATTGATCGAGCCAATCGTTGGGCATCAGGCCCAACGTGCCGTCGGCAAATTCGAACAGATCCTCACCGCGTCGTCGCGCCGCGAGCAGTTCGGCAACCGGCACGTCCACGTCGCCGTAGCTCACCACACCCGACACGTCGAACCAATCAATGCCCGACCGCACCATCGCCAGCACCTTGCCCGGCGCGCGATACGTGAGACCGAATGCGTGCACTTGCCATCCCTCACGCGCCAGCTCGAAGGCCATCTGCGACATCTTGGCGCGAGGTACTGTCAGCTGTCGTGCACGCGTCACATGATTGCGTTCTTCACTGGAACCCAACACCCGCAACCGCGAGAGCGACGCATGCTCGGCGTCCCACCGGCGATGGTGGACTACGCCCAGCGATCGATCGTACAACATCGTACCGCCCGATGTCGCATTGACCCGCACGGCACCATACAGAAACTCGAGCGCGAGTGGCGCCATCAGATTGGGCTGCAGCACCACATCATCGCCGCCAATCGTGACGACGGGAATCGGATTGACGTGCGATTCGTTCACGGTCACCGACGCGGGCAGCTCCAGTTCCGGCAAGCGGGGCAGCGCGTACAGTCGATCCAGAAGTTCGGTGGGATCGGAGCCCAGTGACAGGGATGGCGCGTTGCGAAGGTCGATGATGAGCGGGAATGCACCGCCGTGATCAAGCAGCGACACCACGTCGCCCGCGACCAGAAAACCGGCGGAGTGCACCAGCCACGGCTCCAACAGCGGCAATGTCGCCCGCGGGCGTGCGAAGTGGCCGCTCAGCGCGTAGTTGCCGCTGTGTGCATGAAACATGCGGAGCGCCAGTCGCCACGGCGCTCCATCATCCATATGTAATGTGCGGGAGTACTGCACCGCATTCTGGGTGCGCATGCGCAGCCGCCCGGTGTCGCTGATCTTGCGCAGTGTGGTGGACAGGCCACGCGCGCCGATCACGAAACCCGATCCCGGTGCCTGGCCGTACACACTCGACCGTGCGGAGCCGAGCAGCATCTCGGAGATTTGTCGGTCTACCGGATCGGGAGCGGCCAACCACACCGAAGCGGCGAAGGTAAACGGCATGGTTGGCCCCCAGGTGCCGTCGCTGGACTGCTGTTCCGTGCCCAGTTCGAGCACAAGCCCCGCGGCTTGCAGCGTGGCATCCAGATCGGCCACGTAAACAAGGCGATGATCGGCGGGCCACGTTGCGGCGTGATGGTCTCGTGCGGTGCCCTGCGAGCGCGACATCTAACGACCGACGCCGGTGGCGGAGCGCCCGTTGCGCCGCCGGGTTGTCGGAGCGAAAACGCGGCTAAGCATGCTGCGGCGAATCAACGCGCGTAGGGCACAAGGGGTGTCAGAAGGATCGCCGAGGTACGTCGGGTAGACCCGGAAAGATGGGCCACTGCAGCCCGCGAACCAAGCGGCACTTCAACGGGTCAGTCGATATCCTGCGCGCCATCGGGCAGGAACAACGGCCGCGCCAAGCCGCCCGTGTCGTCGTAAAAGCGCACGGCACCTGGTGTGAACGACTTGGCCAACAGGATGATCTGACCGGTGTGCCCCGAGAAATGCTCCACCACGTGATAGATGGCGGAAAACACCGTGGTGTCGCGGCCCTGTATGTCGCGGGGCTCGCCGAGCATGTCGGGGGCGAGACGCGACAGCACCGCGTGGACTTCATCGCACGTTGCGCGAAGCCCGGCCATGAGGGTCTCGTGACCCGCACCGCCGCGGGTCGCAAACTCCACGTCGCGACGGCGCACGTCGGGCGCACCACCAACGCCGCACACGATCCACTGACGCACGTTGCCGTTCAGATGCAGCACCAGATTGCCGGCACTGTTCGCCGAGTCGTTGGGTCGCCACCAGAGCATGTCGGGTGGGATGGTACGCAGCGCGGCGGCGATTTTCGCCGGATACTCGGCGCACAAGTAGTGGCGCGAGCGTTCGAGGAAGCGGGTGGCGAGATCGAAGGGCATGGTATGGTCGGTCATCGTGAAGGCTACTTGATGGCGCCTGCAGTGCCAGCGCGTCGAGGATCCGCACCGGCGGTCACGACTTTGCCATCCACGCGCACGGCCGCGCCGTAGCCTTCGCGCACTTCACCGCGCAGCGACACAAAACTCAAACCGTAACCGAGTGTGCGCAGTCGTGCGATCACTGTGGGCGCAAAGCCGTCTTCAAGCTGAATGTTGTAGGGCGTGGGTTCCGCCGGCGCGCCACCGGCACCCCCACGACCTCCACCCGTGGCACCACCACCGCCAAATCCACCGCCGGGAAGAAAGCGCGGCAATTCCAACGCTTGCTGCGGACTGAGATTGTAGTCCAACACACCCAATAGCGACTGATACACGGCACTGGTAATCCACGCGTTGCCCGCGGCACTCACCGCGACAAACGGTTTGCCGTTCTTGAACGCAATGGTTGGTGCGATCGTGCTCCCGTGGCGAGCAAATGGCAGTCGCGCGCCATACTGCGTTGGATCCGTGCCGAACGACGTCAGCTTGTCATTGCTCAGAAATCCAAGCCCGGGCGTGACGTAGAAGTTGCCACCCCACGTGCCGAGCGTCTGCGTGACCGCCACCATGTTGCCATCGTTGTCGGCCACGGTGAACGCGGTGGTACCCGCCGCATGACACACCGTCATTTCGGCAGCGTGATCATCACCGCACGGCGACTCTTGCCTCTCCCGTTCTGTTCCACCCGTCTCCTGTCTGGTTCCACCCGTCTTCTGTCTCCCGTCTCCCGTCTCCCGTCTCCCCTTTAGACACCCCAACGTATCCCCACGCACGCTTTCCGGCGTCAGCGCCTTGTCGGCGTTGTAACAACCCCACCGCACGCGCGCCGTGTCCTTGTTGATAATGGGTGCGACATCAATGGGCCACAACGCCGGGTCGGCTATGCGATTGCGTGAACTGGGCACCAAAAACCACGCCGACAACGCCGCATGCATTGACGCCGCATCGTCGCGATACGAGGCAGGTGCCGGATACTGTTCGAGCAGATTGAAGCGCGCCACGAGTTCCGCGCCACCACTCACCGGCGGCGCACCTGAGTAAACCGTGTAGTGGCGATAGGTGCCGCTTACCGGTTCGCGCTCGGGCGCGAAGTAGCGCGCCAGATCGCTCAGCTTCATGGCGTTGCCCTTGGCGCGCAAATCGTTCACCCACTTCGTGGCCACTTCACCCTTGTAGAATCCATCGGCGCCGTTTTTCGCGATCTGTTCCAGCACCCACGCGAGGTCGGGATTTTTCAGGGTGTCGCCCGCCTGCAACGGTTCGCCGTTGCGAAAGAACAGCGCGCGACTGCCCTCGTATTTGACAAAGTGCTCGCGCTCGGTAGCGAGTGTGGTGGCGAGTCCTTCGCTTACCACATACCCGTTTTTCGCAGCACGAATGGCCGGTGCGACAATTTCAGCCCACGGTACCTTCTTGCTGCCGTACCGAAGCCACGCGGTGTGCATGCCACTTACTGTGCCGGGCACATTGGTGAGCACCGGGCCGTCGCTGGGGTAGCGACCGTTCACCAGCAGCGACGTGTTACTCAAGCCTGCGTCTTCCGGCACCCGACTCATGAACTCGAACAACGTTGGCTTGGCGAGCGTTTTGAGCGCGATCACCATTTCGCCGTAGCCGGCAATGCCGCTGGCATCGGGCTCCACCACGCCGAGCGCAAAACTCACCGCAACGGCCGCATCAACCACGTTGCCGCCTCTGCGCAGAATTTCCAAACCGGCGTTGGTGGCGATGGGATGCGCGCTGGATACGGCGGCGCGGCCGCTGGCAGGTTCTCGCAGCGTGGGTCGCGCTACGAGCGCGTCGTGAATAATGGCGTCGAGCGCGCTGTCGGTGGTGGCGGCAATCGCGCGGGGGCGCAAAGAGGTCTTGATTGACTCCCACTGTGCGCGGCGCGTGGTGGCATCCGATTGCGAGAAGTACAGCCGCGCCGAGCGATCCCACACCCGATCGAAGGCGGCCGCGTTTCGGTCGGCACGCGATTCGCCGCCCGCCAGCCGTTGCACGCTGGTGATATTCGGTGCGACAGGCGCCGTGGCAAACGTCAATCGATCAGCGGCGCCGCTGGCGGACGAACGCCACACGGCACTCCGATCGCTGCCGCGATCGGGGTCGCCGTTGTATCCCACCACCGTCTCATCGAACGAGGCGATAGCCACCGTCTTGTCATCGGGCGACCAGGCGGTCTGACCGCGCGCCGTGGCGAGGAAATTGGAATAGCCGCCAATGCGCGGCACGATGAACACCCCAGCGCGCGTCGATAAGGCGAGACGCTCGCGGTCCCAGGCCCATGACAGAAAATCGGTCGTCGCATCGACCGATTGCGTCCAACGCGCTGTGGTGGGCGCGCCCGGTGCGAGTGACCAGACGTTCAGTCTTCGCCCAGCTTCGGTTACCGTTAGGAATGCGAGGGAGGTGCCTTTCGGGGCGAACTGCGGCGCGCGTTCGGTGTCGCCGCTCGTTGTGACCCGGCTGTCTTTCCCGGCGGCGTCCATGATCCACACGCGCGTCGCGTTGCCACTGCCGCGCAAAAACGCGATGCGTCCATCGGCCGCAACACTGGGTGCGGTTTCCTGTTGTGGAGTGTTGGTCAGCCGCGCGACCGTTCCCGCCGTGCCGTCGGTGTTCACCACCACTCGCCAAAGGTCGTAGTTGCCGCTTCGGTCGGAGGCGAACACGATGGCCGACCCGTCGGGTGTCCACGCCGGATCGCGATCCCATCCCGAGCCCGCGGACAGCGCGATCAGGAGTGCACCGGGTGAACGCTGCAGCATGAGATGCCCATTGACGCTGAGCGCCAGCCGACCATCGGGTGCGTAGGCGGGACTGCGCGCACCGGTAAGCGCGGCGGTATCGGTGGTCGCTTGTGCAATCGCGAGGGACGGCAGGGCGAGCGCAACAACGAGTGCGGGCAGCGTGGCAGGGTGCATCAATCAGTTCCGGGGCAGGGCGGACAGGTTGTCGGTGGCGCGCAGTGCTACGAAGATAGGCTCTTCGGGGAAATGTGTGGGTAAAAACGGCGCACTCCGAGGGGTCCGGTAGCCGGATTTGATTGGCGACTCGGGTGCTGGCGTGGG
>JANOKE010000919.1:0-6574 GCA_031419135.1 Gemmatimonadaceae bacterium | reverse complement strand
CGTGAACGCATCAAACAGTTTGTAGGAGCCGGCCATGATGCCCAGGGGCACCCCCACAACAATGGCCAGCAGGAATCCACCAAAGACGCGCTGCAGCGTTGCCGAAATGCTGGCCACGAGTGCGCGTTCGGTGAACAGCGTGGGAATGCCGCCCACCACTTCGCCCGGGCTTGGCAGCAGCACGGGCGAAATGAAACGCGTTTCCGGCGTGCCGCCCAGCGTCAGCAGCCACCACACCAGCAGCAGCACGCCGACGCCAAGGATACCGGCGCTCCGCCGCACCAACGGCGGGGCTTCACGGCGCAGCGTAAACAGACTCTTCACGACGGGTGCGTGCTCGAGCGTGATCCGGGGCGTTACTTCGATTCCAGCGGATAAATTTTGATTTCCACGCGGCGATTTTTTGCGTTGTTGCCTGGATCGCTGGCATCGGCCGGTTTGTCCCAACCCTTGCCAACGGTGGTGAACTGGTTGGGCTGCAGCGTGGGGAACTTGCGAATGAGCGCCTGCTTGACCGCGTTGGCGCGGCGGAGAGACAGCTCCTGCACGTCGGCGGCAGTGACGCCACCCGTACCGCGCATCGATGCGTCGGTGTGCCCTTCGATCACAATGCGCGCAGCGCCGAACTGTCCGGACAGACGACCAGATTCCTCAACCACAAACGGTGCCTGCGGGTCGTACAGCTCTTCCGCGGTTTTTCCATCCACCTGTTTCTGGATCTTCTTATCCAGGTCGTCGGAATTCGGGAAGAACTGAATCACCACTGTCTTGGTGAGGATTTCGCTGCTCTCAGCCTGGATGGCCGAGGCCGACGTTGGTACAAACGTCACGTCGTAGTCGGCTTTCGAGTTGGCGAACACCGGTTCGCTTCCCAGCGCCTTGAGCACCGAATAGTCCATCACCTGGTCGAACGGCACAGGCGTGCCACTGACGCTGCCAATCTTCTTGTACAGGAAATACGCCGTATTCCACGTACGTTCGAAGTTGGTCGGGTTGTTCTGGTTCATGAAGAACTCGCGATTTTCCGCGTAGTTCGTGGAGTGCGCGTCGCCCAGCATTGACAGCGCGTCCTTTTCCGGAATGGAATACCCGACGGCCATCAGCTTCGCGGCCGCTGCCTTGGTCTCCGCTGTCTTGAGCTGATCCATCGCTCCGAAAATTCCGCGCACCATACCTTCGACAATTGCGGGATTGTCCTTGGCAAAATCGGCGCGCGCAAACCAGACATCCGCAATCAGTTTGTTGGCGGTCTGCGTGTTGACGAGCATGCGGTTGCCTTTCGCGTCCGACAGGTTGTAGATGTCGGGCGCCCACGTCACCACGCAACTGATGCTCTTGTCGGCGTTAAAGGCGGCCGCGGCCTGGAATGCATCCTGCGTAAACTTGTACTTCACCTCGCTGGGTTGAATGCCGCCGCTGATGAGCGTATTCAGCAGGAAGTAGTGTGACGGCGAATTCTGCGCGAGCACCACCGTCTTGCCGCGCACGTCCGACACACTCTTGATGGCTTCGCGGCACACGATACCGTCGCCGCCGTTCGACCAGTCAATTTGCTGGTAGATACGCGGCATGGTGCGCGAGTCCTTGCGCAGTTGCTCCACAAACAGCGGCACCATGTCGAGCGTCGCCCAACCGATGTGTACCTTGCCCGATGCATACGCGTCGCGCATCGCGACCGGATCGTCGATGAGCACGAGTTCGAGCTTGAACGTCTTGCCGCCGGGCGCGGTCCACACCTTACCGGCCTTGAAGCCGTTGTTGGCGACGATGACTGGTGCCCATCCCGCCCACACGTTGAGCGCCATACGCACGGTGTTGTCCACCAGCGGTGCGTACGCAGAAGACCCCTTCACTTCCGGGAGTTTGGTGCCCGGAACGAAGGTGTATTCCTTGACGGTGGTGAGACTCGCGGCGTCGGGCGCTTCAGCGCCGCCTTTCATCGCGGCGATTTCATCCGCCGACAAGTTGGACGTGTCGCCCGCCGCACCGCGGTTGCTGAAACGATTGACACCGACGTAGATGAGCCCACCCACCACTGCCAGCATGACCAGGTAGAACAGCGGTCTCGGTTTTCCGTTTGCCATTGCTCGTTCGGTTTAGTTCGTGGAGGTATTCTGAACCGATGGGCCCAGATTCTTGACGGTCTCGGTAAGCGGCGTGGTTTCGGGCGACTTGAGTCCGAGTTGTACTTCAAACCTGGACAGCAAATCCTCTGCCATGACTTTTTCCGCAGCTTCCTCGGCCTTGATGGCCTCGATGCCTTTGGATGACATATCGGATGCCACGCGTGCCTTGCCACGGTTCGAGTCAATCTGCCGCTGGATGACACTTTCGATCTGACCGAAGTCGGTGGTCATGTCCATCTCGAACGACTCGGAGAGTTGTGCAATCTCCGCTTCGGCCGCGCTCATCTTGAGCTCGGCGTGGTACTTGGTGATTTTTTCGCGAACCTTGAGAATATCCTTATTCGCCTTCTGGATTTTCAAAAGGTTGTTCTGATACGCGCCTTCGTGCATCTGCAACTGGCCTTCGTTGGTGGCCAGTTCGGTCTGCACTTTCTGAAGCTGCAAGGCGAGCTGCCCCGCCATGTCGCGGTTGCCAGCTTTGAGGTGCGCCTTGATCTGCGATTCGAGTTGCGTAGCGTTGGCTTTGGCATGTGTCACCTGCCGAGCGACCGCTTCCACCAATCCGCGATACATCTCGAGCCCCTTGCGGCCTTCCTTGAGGCGTTCCGTGGCCTGGTCAACTTCCAGTTGCATCACGGCAATGGGATCGGATTCGAAAAACATGTTTGCCAGCTTGTTGAACTGCGCTATCAGCGCGCCGAAAAATTTGCCGAGTATCATCGCTATGGTTTCTTGGGAGGGCCGCCGCTGTCGCGACGGGGAGGGGGCTGCGTCTCACCGGCGTTCATGGCTTCGGCGAGAATCTTGCCACGGTAAATTGAGTCCAGGCTGGCGCGCAGCGCGAGTCCGTTTGCCGCGCCGAGTACGTCGCCGTTCACTTCCTTAAGGAACGAAAACGTCTCCTTGTCGATGTCGAACGCGACAAAGTACTGTCGCACCGCACCCTCACTGCGCGCCGCAATTTCGCGGGCTACCTCTTCCGGATCGCGTCCGTCGGTGTTCGCACCGTCTGTGACTACGAGAATGTACTTCCGAAAGGTTCCCGCTTTGTACAGGTCTTGGCGCGCCACGTTCATGGCGTCGCCAATGGCGGTGCCGCCGTCCGGCCGGCCCAGCGCCGCCAGCGCCGCTTCCAATTGGCCGCGGTTGTAGCGGCCGACAGGCACCACGCGTGTGACTTCGGCGCTGAACGTGTAGAGTCCGACGTTGATCGGGAAGTCCGGCTGGCGTGCGACAAATTCATCGGTGGTGGCGAGAATTGTGCGCAGTGCTTCTTGCGCCACGAGGTATTTGGGGCGTTTGTCGCCGTCGGTTTTGTCGCGCATCGAGCCGGAAACGTCCAGCACCAGGGCAATGGATGCGCCGAGGCCTTCGTCGACGGAGGAGACGTATTTGCCGGAGGACGTGTCTGTGGAGGGCGAATCGAGGGCCGCGGTGCCCGACGGCTCGTTGAACGTTCGCATAAGACTGACGGCGAGAAACGCGCCGACCACGATGGCGGTCAACGCCATCCGCTTCGAGGACCCCCGTCGCGCCCGCGGCAGCCTGGGCATCGTTATTGCGCACTCCGCTGTGGGGAACCAATGGCCAATCTGAGTGTGCCAAGCATCGCGGTTTGTACCATGGAGTGCAATGGCGTGTGGGGGAGGGGAATTGACCGACCGCTTCGGGCTGGGAACGACACCCTTCTCTACATAGTCCTTTACACAAGGATAAATACTGTTATATTTGTCACTACTAGAATGACAATATCTCACGATCTCCTGCGACTCAAACTCGCCGAGTCTCTGGCCGTCCATCCGCCTGCGCTAACTCGGCGAGACGTTCGATTGCCACGGGTGAAGAACAAGGCGTTCGCGGTTATCGGCGTGCGCCGGAGCGGCAAGACGTCCTTCCTGACGCAGTGCCGAGCAGACCGCCTCGCTGAGGGGCGGCCGTCTGAATCGCAACTGCAGATCGCGCTCGAAGACGAGCGATTGTTTGGACTGTCGGTTGCCGACGTACGGTGGATGATCGAGGAGCACGCTCGCCAGTTTCCGGGATTGCGCGATGGGACCGGCGTGACCCTGTTGCTGGACGAGGTGCAACTCGTGCCGGGATGGGAAGGTCTCGTGCGCCGCCTGTTGGACGAGGGCGGTCAGGAGATCATCGTAAGCGGCTCCTCAGCCAAGCTGTTGTCGCGCGAAGTGGCCACCAGCTTGCGTGGCCGTGCCATGGAAGTGCTCGTTCACCCGTTCAGCTTTCGTGAATCGTTGCGGCACGACGGCGCCGAGCCTGCCAAACAGTACGAGCGACTGCGCCCGGCCGATCGCACGCGACTCGATCACAGGCTGCGTCGCTATTTGCATGATGGTGGTTTTCCCGAGGCTCAGGGTCTCGAATCACGTGACCGTGTTGCGTTGCTGAACGGATACGTGGATGTCGTGGTGCTGCGTGATGTGATCGAACGGCACGGCGTAAGTAACCCGCGCGCATTGCGGTGGATCGAACGCCAGCTGCTCGCCAACCCAGGTGGAGCCTTCTCGATCAAAAAGCACTACGACACGCTTCGTTCGCAAGGAGTGCCCGTTGGCAAGGACACCCTGCACGACTTCCTCGGTTTTCTGGAGGATGCGTTCCTCGTGCGTACGGTTTCCATGCAGAGCGAATCGGAACGTCAGCGCATGGTCAATCCGCGGAAGGCGTACCCAGTGGATCCAGGGCTCATTGCGCTGTTTGAACGTACCGGCCTGGCCCACGTGGGGCGGGCTCTCGAAACGGTCGTGTTGCTTGAGCTGGAGCGCCGAGGCTGGGATGTCACGTACGTAAAAACCTCGGACAGATTCGAAGTCGACTTTCTGGCGTATCGGACCGGCGATCGTCCGATGCTGATTCAGGTGAGTCTTGAAACAGAAGGCGACGACACATGGGCACGGGAACTGCGCGCCTTGGAGGTTGCAGCGAAGTGCTATCCACGAGCCCGTCCGATACTCCTGACACTTGACGCGTCGCCGCCCCATCGGGCGCTTCCCAAAGGACTCTCTTGGTCGTCGGCGGCGCACTGGTTGCTCGAAGAGCATTAAGCTGGAGCGGGGCTCAATCAGGTCACATGGAGCATGCTGGCCACGGGAACCCACCGTAAGGTGGTGGTGGCGGGCGTGGTGGCTATCGCCCAGCCTCGCACTTGATGAGCGAATCCAAGAAGATGCGGCCGCCAATCCAGCAAGGCATTTTTCGCGTGATGGGTCCGCCGAACGCACCGCGCCCATGATCAGAGGGCGTCGCGATCGATCGGCATGGATGCTCGGCGTCGGGAACCCTTCTGGCCGAACGCAGGCCGTCGAGCCAGCCACGGGCGCAAGCAGGCCGGGTCGAGCCGCGCGTTCGCTTCCATCTGTGCTGCTTGGGCCTCCACCGCCAGGCGAATATCGCCACCGTCGTCGAGGATTGGCGGACCAATCACGCAGCGGCCGGGAAGGAAGTCGTCCGGACGGTGAATCCAGAGGGAAAGCAGCGCCGCACCGGTGGAACGCGCGAGATGCACGCCGCCGGGACGAAAGCGGGCCATGCCGTTCAAGAAGTGGACCTCGACGTCGCCCGGCCGCATGTTCTTCTTGAACAGTCGGTCCGGCTTGAGGGCCACGATCTCGTTCCGGCGCAGCGCGTTGACGCACAAGGCACCGATCGCCATGCTACCGTCGCGGCCGGCCGACGCGAGAATTCGTCCTTCGAGTCCCGTTTCTACCGTCCGTCGATAGCGGTCGAACAGCCAGCGTTGCACCGGTTGATCATCGAAGTCGCGCCGTCGCCGAACCGTCACCACCTTGTAGCCCAGCAGTCCGAGCCCGACGATGCACAGACGCGTGCTCCAGATGTGGCCCGAGTACAGCACCACTCCCCTGCCGCGGGCCAGTGCCGCGTCCAGGTGCTCGAGTCCTTCGAACCGGATCAGCCGACCGATCGAGTCTTTGCGAACCCGCGGCACGAGCCAGTTCTCGAGATCCTCGCACGACCTGAGCTCGAATGACCGGCGGGCGATGCGCCGGGCCTCGTCGCGATCGACCCCCAGGCGCGCGACCAACGCGTCAACACATGCATCCCGTCGCTTGACATCCAACACACACCTCAGGCGGCCGACACCTCGTGCCAAGCGATAGGCGAGCGGGAGCGGCAGCAACGAAAGCAGCGCCAGCAGCGACATCTTCGCCGCGCCTTGGACGTATCGTATCGCATGAGTTGACCAATGGAACAGGCGCGTGGCCTGCGCGTGCAGCATGAAAGGAATGATGCGATTGCGCGGCGAGGGTTGCCCCGGTTGACTCGACTAGTGGCGTTGTCGATCCTGAACCTAATCCGGAATCCGCTGCGGCAGGCGGTGCTGTACCCGTGGGTGATCTTGACGCTCGAGCGGTGGGCGGTACAGCGGTGGCAGCTCGCAGGGGCCGCCATCCCCGGCATCGACGACGGCG
>JANOKE010000918.1:0-7912 GCA_031419135.1 Gemmatimonadaceae bacterium | reverse complement strand
CTCGATGATCCACAACTCACGAAGTATCCGGTGGCGTTCATGGCCGAACCGGGATTCTGGCGCCCCAACGATCAGGAAGTTCTCGGACTGCGCAACTATCTCACGAAGGGTGGGTTCATCATTTTTGACGACTTTGCCGGCGAGCATTGGATGAACTTCGAAGAACAGATGCGCAAGGTGCTCCCCAAGCTTCATCCGGTGGAATTAACGCTCGATCATCCGGTGTTCGATTCGTTCTACAAGATCAAGTCGCTCGACTACTCCCATCCGTATTACCGCGGCTATAAATCGGTGTTTTATGGAATTTTCGAGGACAACGACCCGAAGAAGCGCTTGATGGCCGTGGTGAACTACAACAACGACCTGTCTGAGTACTGGGAGTATTCCGGCGAAGGGATGTTCCCGATGGATGCGTCGAACGAAGCGTACAAGCTGGGCGTGAATTACATCATTTATGCGCTGACGCGATGACGGGGCGGTGATTGCAGACGGGAGACGGGAGATTGAAGACGGGAGACAGCGGCAGGCCATCGGCGCGTGCTCCTTTGCCATCCCGACTGACGTTTCTGTCTTAACTCCGCACCTCCCTTGCCGTCCAAGCAGCTCTCGTCTCTGGTCTCTCGTTTCTCTTCTCCCGTCTCCCGTCTCCCTTCTCCTGTCTTTGCCCTATGACCTTGCCAAGCGCTGATCTGGATCGCCTCGACGACGCTTCGCTGGCCGATCGGCTTGCCGATACCGGCGATCGAATCACACGTGAATTGCGCAAGGTGATCGTTGGGCAGGAGTCGGTCGTCGAGCAGGCGCTCATCGCGCTGTTCGCCGGTGGCAATTGTCTGTTGGTGGGTGTGCCGGGACTGGCCAAGACGCTGATCATCTCCACGCTGGCGCGCGCGCTGGATCTCAAGTTCTCCCGCATCCAGTTTACGCCAGACCTGATGCCCTCCGACGTGACCGGCACGGATGTGATCCAGGATGATCCGGTCACGGGCCAGCGACGACTCGCCTTCATGCCGGGTCCGGTATTCGCGAACGTTTTGTTGGCCGACGAAATCAATCGCACGCCACCCAAAACGCAGGCCGCGTTGCTGGAAGCCATGCAGGAGCGGCGGGTCACCGTGCAGGGTCGCACCTACGAACTCGATGCACCGTTCTTCGTGTTCGCCACGCAGAATCCCATCGAACTTGAAGGCACGTATCCCTTGCCGGAAGCCCAACTCGATCGGTTCATGCTCGAAGTGATGCTGGACTACTCCCCCGAAGAAGACGAAGTGAACATTGTTCGCTCAACGACGTCGCTGCCGCCCGAAGCCGTGCAGTCCGTGGTGAGCAAGGCGGACATCCTGGCGTTTCAGCGTGTGGTGCGACGACTGCCGATTGCGGACGCCGTCACGCGCTATGCCGTGCGACTCGTACGAACGTCACGTCCCGGCGAAGGCGCGCCCGATTTCATTACGCAGTTCGTGTCGTACGGTGCGTCGGTGCGTGCGGCGCAGGCGTTGGTGCTTGGCTCCAAGGCCCGCGCGCTGTTGCAAGGCCGGGCCAGTGCCGGTTTTGAGGATATTCGCGCGCTCGCCCGCCCCGTGCTCCGACATCGCGTGCTGCTCAATTTCCAGGCGCAATCCGAAAAAGTGACGACGGATCAATTGGTGGCGCGGCTGCTGGATCTGGTGCCGTTGCCCAAATCCGGCATCTGAGCGTGGCTTCCGCTCCGGCGGCATTTCTCGAACCGGCGCTGCTCGCCCGCATCTCCGATCTGGCGCTGTTGGCGCGAACGGTGGTGGACGGGTTCATGCACGGCCATCACCGCTCGTTGCGGAAGGGGTCGTCACTGGATTTTGCTGAACATCGTTCGTATCAACCCGGCGACGACTTGCGACGGATTGACTGGCGGCTCTACGGCCGCACCGATCGATTCTACATCAAGCAGTACGACGCCGACACGAACGCCAGCGTGCTGTTCGCGCTCGACCAATCCGGTTCGATGGACTTCGGCAGCGGTGCGGTCACCAAGTTCGAGTATGCGCGCTTTCTGACGGCGTCACTGGCCTGGTTGTCGCAACAGCAGGGCGACCGCGTGGGATTGGCGACGTTTACCGGTGAGCTGATCGATATCGTGCCGCCGTCGGTTCGACATCTGCAGCTGCTGTTGCACACATTGGCCCGCGCCAAAGCGAAAGGGGGCAGCCAGTTGGTCGCCGCGATCGAACGGGTGGGGCTGTTGACCCAGCGCACCGGGATCGTGGTGCTCATCACCGATTGCTACGAACGCCCGGAGGCGCTCGGTCGCGCCATCGATGCGCTCCGTGCCCGCGGCCACGACGTGATCGTCTTTCATCTGGTCGATCCCGCCGAGCTGTCATTGCCCGGCGACTTGCCCGCGACATTCGAAGATGCCGAAAGCGGCACGTTGCTTCCCCTCAAACCCGGCGAGTTGCGCACGAAGTATCAGGCGTTGCTTACCGCACATCATGATGCGCTCACGCGGCGCATTTCGGCCTCCGGAGCCGACTACGTGCGTCTTGATACCAGCGAACCGCTGGACCGCGCACTGCACGCTTATCTCGACGCGCGCCTGACGCGCAGTCGGGTGCGCTGAGGCGCAGGCCACATGGGACTGGGATTCCTTGTTCCGGCGTTTCTGGTCGGATTGGCCGCGCTGGTCATTCCGCTATTCGTGCATCTGCGGCATCGCGACAAGGAGCGACCGTATCGCTTCCCGTCGCTGATGTTCCTTGAGCAACTGCCAATTCGCACCGCTCGGCGACAACGCGTGACTGACTGGCCGTTGCTGCTGTTGCGGGCGCTGGCCGTCGCACTGCTGGCGCTCGCCTTCGCGCGACCGGTGTTTACCAAACGTAACGCCGCGGGCAGTGACACGCGATCGAAGGCCGTCGTCATCGCGCTCGATCGTTCGCTCAGCATGAGCCATTCGGCGATCTGGCCGGCGGCGCTCGATTCTGCGCGTGCAGTGGTGCGCGCGTTGGGTGCGCGCGACCGGGTCGGACTCGTGTTCTTCGATGATGCGGCAGAGATCGCGCAGCGACTCACCGACGACAAGGCGGCGGCGATTGCCGTGCTGGCCAGCGCGAAAACTACACCACGCGGCACCCGATTCGCTCCGGCGATTCGAACGGCACGCCAGATGTTGCTCGAGGCGCCGTTTGCGGCCGCCGAAATCGTGCTGGTGTCCGACTTGCAGCGCGTGGGCACGACTGGTGTGGCCGGCCTCGATCTGCCGGCCGGCGTCACGCTGCGCGCCGTCGCCGTCGCGCCACCTACGCGCGCCAACAGTACGATTCGTGCCGTTGAGGCGCGTCGCGTGATCGAGAACAACCGGTCGATGCTGGCCGTCAAGGCGCGGGTCCTGTCGCGTGAACTGGGCAGGCCGCTCACGATCAAGGCGACACTCACGCTCAGCGGTCGTCAGGCTGGGGCGCAGTCGGTGACCTTGGTGGCCGACGGCGAAACCGTGGTCACGTTCGCGCCGGTCGCGGCGCCCGACGGACAGGTGGATGGCACGGTCACACTCGAACCCGATGCGCTCGCCGCCGACGACCGATTTGCGTTTGTCGTGCCGCGCGACGACGTGTTGCGCGTCGCACTGGTGTTGCCCGACGATGTGAGCAGTAACGAGACTCTGTTTCTCGAGCGTGCGGTGGCCATCGGACGGGCACCCGAAGTACAGATCGACCGGGTGCGCGCGACGGCGGTCACCAGTCTGGTGCTCAAGCAACACGATGTGGTATTCCTCTGGGATGCCACGCCCACGGCGTCGGCAACCGCACTGCTCACGCCGTATGTGACGGAAGGTCGCGGCGTCGTATTGTTGGTCGGCCGTCGCACCGCGGCGGGCGGCACGATGTCCTCGCTTCTGCCCGCGAAAACCAGTGGCCTCGCCGACCGGTTGGCGGATCGCGGCGGATCGCTGCGCGATTTCCGCTTCGAGCACGCGCTCTTCGCACCGTTTCGCGACGTGCAGGACGCGTTCGCCGGAACCCGGTTACTGCGCTATGTGCGTCTTGATGCAGCACCCGATATCGATGTACTCGCACGGTTCGATGACGGACTGCCCGCCGTCCTCGAACGGCGTATCGGGACCGGACACGTGGTGGCGCTGGCGGTGCCGCTTGACGCACAGAATGGCGACCTTCCGTTGCAGCCCGCGTTCCTCCCCTTCGTTCGACAACTGCTGTTGCACACGTCGGGGCGAGACGCCGTACCGCTCTGGCGAACCACCGCCGAAAGCTGGTCCCTGCCCGACAGCTTGCGTGACCCCGTCGTTCGCACGCCGGATGGAACGCTGCTCCGTCCCAAGGGTGATTCCCTGGGGCGTGCCATTCCACTCGCCGATGCGGGACTCTATGCCGCATTCTCGGGTAGTGTCACTGGCGCACCGGAGGCCGTCGCGGCAGTGAACGTGCCGCCGGGTGAATCCGATCTCACGCCAATCGATCCGAAGGAACTGCTGCTGGGCGTACGCGAGTCGGCCGCCTCGGCCGCCGCCGCCGCCACGACGCCCCCCACCCCGACCGAGCTCGAGCGTCGCCAGAACCCTTGGCGCGTGTTTTTGATCATTGTCGCGCTCGCGCTTATTGGCGAGACTATTATGGCCACCCGCGGCTGGCGTGCGATCGCCCGACGCGCCCGCGGGGTTACCCCGGAGCCGGCTTTGCCGGCCAGGAGTACTCGATGAGTCCTGATCGACAGTTGCTTTCCACGCTTGCCGTGTTGCGTCGCCAGTGGCGGCAGCGCGTGCTGCTCGAGTCGCTGGTCTGGATCGCGGTGGCCATCATCGTCGCGGTGCTCGCGACGATCGTCGTTCTGCGGCTGTTCAGTGTCGATAACGCGGACAACGCGCGTGTGCTGCTGATGGCGCGGGTCACCGGGTATGTGCTCATCGCGGCCGCCGTCGTGCGCGGGTTGATCCTCCCGCTGCTGCGTCGCGCCAGCGACGAGCGCTTTGCGTTATACGTCGAAGAGCACGCGCCGCAGTTGCGTCAGGCGCTGCTCACGGCCGTGCAGGAAGCACACCGTCCGGAGGCCCAACGCGTTTCGGCGTCACTGTCGGCCCGCCTGATGACCCGCGCCGCCGCGGCCATCAAACCGTTGCAGGAGCGTGCCTCGCTCGAACGGCCCCGCATGGTACGCGCCGGGCAACTGCTGGGTGGCTCGGCACTCGTGGCAGCGTTGCTCTTCGTGCTGGGTCCGGCCGCCATTCGCGATGGCGCCCGACTGCTGTTCATCCCCTGGGCAACGGCCGAAGCGGCCGTCCCGCGTCGGCTGGTGACGGTCCAGCCCGGCCATGCCACCGTGCCCCGCGGCGGCGCCATCGAAGTGCACGCGATGCTGGTGGGATTCGCCGCCGATGCCGCCGATCTCGTATTTCGCAGTGACTCCGGTGCCGAATGGACGCGCTTGCCGATGAGTCGCGAGGCCGATTCCAGCGGTTTCCGCTCGCGCATCTTCGACGTGACAAGTCCCACCGAGTATTACGTGGAGTCGGCAGAAATTCGATCGCCGACATTCCGATTGAAGGTGAGTGATTTACCGGCGGTGTCTCACCTGTCGCTTGATCTGCGCTTCCCGGCGTATAGCGGACTCCCCACCGAGCATATCGACGATGGTGGCGATGTCGCCGCCATCGTCGGTACAACGGTCGTGGTCCATGCCAGTATTACGCGGGCCGTCAAGAGCGGTCGGCTGACGTTTGACGATGGCACGGTCGTGCCAATGACCGCGCGCGGCGACCGCGTGGTCGACGGATCGTTTGTGCTGCGCAAGAGTGGCTTCTATCGTGTCGATCTGGAGACCATCGATGGCACCATGGTCGCCGGCGCGGTGCAATATGTCGTGGACGCCATCCCCGATCGCGCGCCATCGGTGCGCATCGAAGAACCCGGCCGCGATACCAAGGTCGGCAACACCGACGAGGTCACGGTAGCGGTGCAGGCCAGTGACGATCTCGGCGTCACCACTCTCGAATTGCGCTATCGGGTCAACGGGGGCGAGGAGAAGCGGGTCGCCATCCAGGATAGCACGCAACGCCGCCCGCGAGATGCGCGTGGCGCGCACACGATTTTCCTTGAAGAGTTGAATTTGTCACCGGGCGACCTCGTGGCGTATCACGCTGTGGCGCGTGATGGTGGCGGCCACGAAGGCAGCAGCGATGTGTATTTCCTGGAAGTCCGTCCGTTCTCGAAGAACTACAAACAGTCGGAGCAGCAGGGTGGCGGCGGTGGCGGTGGCGGTGGTCAGCAGCCCGACTCACCCGACGGTTTCGTGCAGCGTCAGCGCGACGTGGTGGCAGGCACGTTTAACTGGCTGCGCGACAGCAGCACAACCGCGCCCAAGAAGCGGCGCGAAGACGTCACCACACTCACGATCGCGCAGGGTCGTTTGCGCGAAGATGTTGCCGGACTCGCCAAGCGTCTGGTCGATCGTGGCGTCGCCGCCACCGACACCACGTTCGCGAAGATCCTGAAAGAACTGGAATCGGCAACCGCAGAAATGAAGACGTCCGAAGAACAACTCGGTCGGGGTCTGGGTGGAACCGCATTGCCGCCCGAGCAACGCGCGTTGCAGCATCTGCAGCGGGCCGAAGCACTGTATCGCGACGTGCAGGTGCAGATGGGCGGTGGGGGCGGGGGCGGGGGAGGCGGCGGGGGCGGCCAGCAGGGGCAGCGACCAGAAGACCTTGCTGATCTGTTCGAGTTGCAGACCGACAAGCTGCGCAACCAGTACGAAGCCGTACAACAACAGTCTTCGCAGCCGCCAGCGCAGCGTGAAGTGGACGAAACGCTCGAACGTCTCAAGCAGTTGGCCAACCGCCAGCAGCAGGAGAACGAGCGTATGCAGCGCATGGCGGAAGCGCTGCGGCAGCGCACCAATCAGCAGAATGCCAGCGGCGGTGCCAGTGGTGGTGCCAGCGGCGGCAGTAGTGGCGCCAGCGGTGGTGCGAACAGTGGCGGCAGCAGCGGCGCGCAACGCGATCTGGCCACGCAGGCTGAAGAAGAAGCGCGTCGATTGGAGCGTCTCTCGCGCGAGCAGAACAACCCCGACCTCGCTGATGCGGCTCGCCAGATGCAGCAGGCAGCCGATGCGATGCGAAGGGCCGCGACGGGGTCGTCCGCGCAGGGCAGCAAGGCGCTCGAAGAGCTGAACCGTGCTTCGCGCAACCTCGAGGGAAGCAAGACCGACGCGACCAATCAGGGTATTCAAAAGCTCGCGCAGCAGGCCCGGGACATGGAGTCGCGTCAACGCGAGATCGCCAACGACGTGGAAGCCGCACAGGCGGCATCAGGCGAGCAGCGCAGCCAGCAGATGCAGAGACTGATGGACCGCAAGGACGCGCTGGCCAACGACGTGGGTAAGCTTGAGGCGGAAGCCGATCGGTTGTCGCGCGAGGGACGTCGCGATCAGCCAAAGGCCGCCGGCAAGCTGAACGAAGCCGCTGAAGCCATCCGCGACGCGCGCCTCAAAGACAAAATCGAGTTTTCGAAAAACGTCATGCGTGCCGGGTCAGGTGAGTACGCAAAGTCATTTGAAGGACAGATTTCCGAAAATCTGAAGGACGTCGCCGATCGAATGGGCCAGGCTGCGGGATCAATGCAAGGCGAGTCAGCGACGCGTCAGCAAGAGCGCGCGTTGGGTCAAGCGCGCGAGTTGGTGCAAAACCTCGAAGCGCTTCGGCAGCGCGTGGCGGACAGGCAACAGTCGGGACAACCGCGTCCGGGGGACAGCCAAAGCGGCCGAGGGCAGCAAGGGCAGCAAGGGCAGCAAGGGCAGCAAGGGCAGCAAGGGCAGCAAGGGCAGCAAGGGCAGCAAGGACAGCAAGGACAGCAAGGACAGCAAGGACAGCAAGGACAGCAAGGACAGCAAGGACAGCAAGGACAGCAAGGACAGCAAGGACAGC
>JANOKE010000917.1:0-6491 GCA_031419135.1 Gemmatimonadaceae bacterium | reverse complement strand
CGCCGCACTCGGTGATCAACGGCTGGAGCTGTTCGCTCGCGGTGGGATCGTAGGGACCGCTCGGCTGCGCGTCGATGCAGCCCCAAAGATCGAACTGGGATGCACCGCGTGGCCGGTGGCACGTCTGACCTTGGTCGAGGGAGCCACAAGCGTGCCATGGACGGCCGCGTTTGCGGCGGGCCGTGTCACTCCCATTGCGCTCGACTCCATCGAAGGGCTCGCTCCGCGCGACTCGGCGCGCCTGGCAGTCGACCTTGCCCGACTGGCCTCCGGCCTGCCACACGATACCGTCGCCACATTTCGGGCGCTGCCGTTTGTCGTACTTCGCGCCTGGCGCACGAAGGGGCTCGATACGGAATTCGTCGTCGCCACGTTGGCGCGGCGCGTCAATCAGGAAGACGCGCCCAAAGAGGAGCGACTTGTTCTGGTGATCGACCAAGCGGGAGCGGATGCGCGAAAGTGGACCGTCGCATGGCATGAACGCGCGTCTGGCAGCGAAGACGAACTGGTCGTTGCGGAGCCGCTGCTGGCCTTCCGCACCGGCCGGTCGACGGACGTGCACCTGTTGTTTGGACGCGATGATGGCTTTGCGCTTGGCGCGGCCGTGCTCACTCGGGGCAAGACCGGGTGGCGAGTCCAGTGGGAAAGCGCGGTTGCCGGCTGCGAATAGCCGGCGCCGCGAATACGTTCCGCCCCTATGACCGAACCGCTTGCTCCCATGCTTGTCGCGCGTGTCGCGACTGAACTTTCGATCAACCCGCAGCAGGTGCGCAGTGCACTGGCCCTCTTCGCCGAGGGCGCGACGCTGCCATTCATTGCGCGCTATCGCAAAGAGGTCACGGGCGGACTGGACGAAGTGCAGTTGCGCGATGTGCGCGATCGCGGCGAATACTTGCACGAGATGGAAGGACGTCGCGCGGTGATCCTCAAGAGCATCGAGGAACAGGGCAAGCTGGACGACGTGCTCAAGGCGTCCATCCTTGCCGCCGACACCAAACAGGCGCTGGAAGACCTCTACTTGCCGTTTAAGCCCAAGCGCCGCACCCGCGCGATGATCGCGCGGGAGCGCGGGCTTGGGCCGTTAGCCGAGCGGATGTGGGACGGCGCGATGGATGATGCGGCGTTGCTTGCGCATGCCGCTGCGTATGTGCTGCCGGAAGCAGACGGTAAGCCGTCCGAGGTGCCCGGTCTTGACGCGGCGTTGCAAGGTGCGCGTGACATTCTCGCCGAGCAGGTTGCCGAAGACGCGGTCGTCCGTGGCTGGGTACGCGAGATGACGCGGGCGAGGGGTGTGGTGAAGAGCACCGTGATTGCGGAAAAGCGCCACGACGACTCGAAGTTCAAAGACTACTTCGAGTATGTCGAATCCCTGGGCACCATCCCTGGCCATCGTATGCTGGCCATTCGTCGAGGCGAAGCCGAAGGTGAGCTGATCTGGCGTGTCGAAGCGCCGGTCGACGAGATCCAGACGCGACTGGCCCGTGAGCTCACGGGTTCCCGTCGCGGAGTGCAACAGTTGACGCTGGTGTCTGCCGACGCCTACAAACGATTGCTTGCGCCGGCGATCGAAGTCGAGTTGCGCGTGGAACTAAAAACGCGCGCCGACGAAGAGGCGATCACGATCTTCGGTCGTAATCTCGAGCAGTTGTTGCTCTCGCCGCCAGCCGGTGAGAAACGGGTGGTCGGACTCGACCCAGGCTTTCGCACCGGCGTGAAGGTGGCCGTGGTGAGCGCCACCGGTGCCTTGGTACACACCGACACACTGTACCTGCATCAGGAAGACCGTTTTGCCGGCGCCATCCGCACACTGGTGGCACGGTTCACGCCCGAACTCATTGCCATTGGCAACGGCACGGCCAGTCGCGAAACAGAAGCGCTCACCAAGGCGGCACTGCGCGAGCTCGATGCGCCCGCCAACGGCGAGCGACCGCAGGTTGTGGTGGTCAACGAGGCCGGCGCGTCGGTGTATTCGGCGAGTGATTTGGCGCGCAGCGAGTTCCCCGAGCTCGACGTGTCGTTGCGTGGTGCGGTGTCGATTGCGCGGCGCTTGCAGGACCCATTGGCCGAATTGGTGAAGATCGACCCCAAGTCGATTGGCGTGGGCCAGTATCAGCACGACGTGAACCAGTCGCGTCTCAAGCAGCGCCTCGATGATATTGTGGAAAGCTGTGTGAATCGCGTCGGTGTCGAGGTGAACACGGCTTCCGCTGCGTTGCTGGCGTATGTGGCGGGCATTGGTCCGGGACTCGCCCGGTCGATCGTGACGTTGCGCGATCAGCGCGGACGCCTGGCGTCGCGCGCGGATCTCAAGGACGTACCGCGACTCGGCGCGAAGGCATTCGAACAGTCTGCAGGTTTCTTGCGCGTGCGTGGAGGTGCAAATCCACTCGACGCCAGCGCGGTGCACCCGGAGCGCTACGCATTGGTCCAGCGCATGGCGTCCGACCTTGGCGTCGACGTGAGCACGCTGCTTGGTACCGACGCCCTGGTGGATTCCATCGAACTCGCCAGGTACGTGAGCAGCGTGGCGGGCATGCCCACGCTGCGCGACATTGTCGCAGAGCTCAAGAAGCCGGGACGAGATCCTCGCGCGGCGTTCGAGCCACCGGCGTTTCGTGATGATCTCACCAAGCCATCCGACTTGCTGCCCGGTATGGTCCTCGAAGGTGTGGTGACCAACATTGTCGCATTCGGATGCTTCGTCGATGTCGGCGTGCACCAGGACGGGTTGGTGCACGTGAGTCAGTTAGCCGATCGCTATGTGAAAGACCCGAACGAGGTGGTACAGGTCGGGCAGCGAGTGAAGGTCACCGTGCAAAGCATCGATTTGGCGCGCGGTCGTGTTGCCCTGAGCATGCGGAAGGACGGTGGCGCAGCGGGTGTGCCAAGCGGCGGTTCGTCAGGCACGCGCGGTGACGTGCGCACCCACGGGGGCGGGGGGGGTACGAGGGTGGCGAACACACCGGTGCTCAAACTGCCGAGTACGCCAGCATTCGTGCCGGCGAAAGGTTCGGTGGCGCCGAACGGGATGCGGTTCAAGTAGCGCGCTGAGTTTTCACCCGCTCTGCACAATGGCGCAGGGCCTCACTTGCCCGCTGCCCTGTCGAAACGCGTCCATCGGGGCCACCGTACGGGGATCGCGCGTCGGTTCGCGCGACATTTGAATCCTCGTCAGCCAGCCCCCTTTCCCCTCGCCGTCCGACTCGCTCATGACTACCCGTCGAGACTTCATGAAGCAGGGCGGCGCCGCTATCGGCGCCTCGCTGTTCGCCGGCAGTGCGCTGGCCGGCATCCCTCGCTTGTTGTCGGCCGCTCCCGCGCCCACGTCGCGTGCGCTCGACACGTTTTACAACGCGGCCGACGTGAAGGAGCTTATGGCCGCAGCGCTCGCTGCCGCCAAGTCGGCTGGTGCCAGCTACGCCGACGTACGCTGCAGTCGTCAACGCCAGAACTTCGTATTCACACGCGAACAGCAGATTCAGCAGGTCGTTGATACCGACACGATCGGACTCGGTGTGCGTGCACTGGTGGATGGCACGTGGGGGTTTGCTGCAACCCGCATTCTCACCAACGATGGCGCTGCCGCCGCCGCGCGGGAGGCGGTCGCTATCGCAAAGGCATCGCGGGTCGCGCGCGACCGCCCGGTCGAATGGCTGCCCTCACCCGTGATATCGGATGGGTACTGGAAGAGCGCATTTACCAAAGATCCGTTCGACATCTCGGTGGAAGAGAAGGCCGACCTGCTTATCAAGGCGAACACGGCAGCGATGAAAACCAAGGGTGTGCAGTTCGTCTTCAGCGGTTTCTTCTTCGTGAAGGACGAGCGCAACTATGCCAATACGGATGGCACGTTCACCAGGCAGGACGTGGTACGCTCATGGCCAACGCTCCAGATCACCGCGGTTTCCGCCGATCACACGGACTTTCAGAATCGCTCCAACGTGGTGGCGCCTGCCGCCCGTGGCTGGGAGTACATCCTCGCCAGCGATCTGGTGGGGAACGCGCCCAAATGGAGCGAGGAAGCCGCTGCCAGGCTCACCGCAAAACCCGTCGACGTGGGGCGCTACGACCTCGTGCTGGATCCCGCCAACCTGTGGCTCACAATTCATGAAAGCATCGGACATCCCACCGAGCTTGATCGTGCGATGGGTTTCGAGGCGAACTATGCCGGTACCAGCTTTGTCGCGCCACCCGAAAAGATGCTGGGGCAGCTCAAGTACGGGCCGTCGATGCTCAACATCCAGGGCGATCGCTCGCAGGTGGGTGCCCTCTCCACCATCGGCTGGGACGACGACGGGGTGAAGCCCGACGAGTTTCTGATCATCAAGAACGGCATGTTCAACGACTACCAGACCACGCGCGAACAGGCACCTTGGCTGCGCTGGTGGTACGAAAAAAACGGACGCCCCGTGCGATCGCACGGCTGCGCATTCGCGCAAGGATGGGACAACGTGCAGTTCCAGCGTATGCCCAACGTGTCGCTGCTACCGGGTGAGCGCGACCTCAAGATCGATGATCTCGTCAGCGCCACCGACCGCGGCATACTCATTTCGGGCGACGGCAGCTTCTCCATCGACCAGCAGCGCTACAACGCGCAGTTCGGCGGACAGACGTTTCACGAGATCAAGGGCGGCAAGATCGTAGGCGTCCTTAAGGATGTCGCGTATCAGATTCGCACCCCGGACTTCTGGAACTCACTCGACATGATCGGCGGCAAGTCCAGCTACACACTCGGCGGCAGTTTCTTCGACGGGAAGGGCCAACCTGCACAAGTGAACGCGGTAAGCCATGGCGCGCCGCCAGCCCGCTTCCGCAACGTCAACGTGATCAATACCGGGAGGAAAGCCTGATGTCGCCCATTGCTTCTGGCGCCATTCTCACGCGTGAGGAAGCGCAAGCCATCGTCGAGAAGGCCGTCAAGTGGTCGAAGGCCGACGCGGTGGACATACAGGTCAACACGTACACGCAGGGCAACATTCGCTTTGCCGACAATCAGGTGTCAACCGCCGGTTCCACCACCGACGCACAGCTCGGCATTCAGAGCGCGTTCGGCCCGAAGCACGCGGTGGTCACGACGAACGACCTGTCCGACGAAGCAATCAGGCGCGCGGTCGAACAGAGTGAACGGATTGCTCGGCTCGTGCCGGATGATCCGGAAGTGATGCCGCAGTTGGGCGCGCAGCAATACGCGCCTGTCAACGCCTGGTTCGAGAGCACCGCCAGTCTCTCCGCAGACGATCGGGCGAAGGCCGCACTGATCGCCCTCGCAATGGCGCGCAAAGCGGGTGATGTGAAAGCCGCGGGGTACCTCGTCAGCGGCGCGGGCGCACTGGCCATTGGCAACGGCACCGGGATGTTCGCATATCGTCGCAACACCAGCGTGAACTACACACTCACCGTGCGCACGTCCGATGGCACCGGTTCTGGCTGGGCGGCAGCCGATCACCCCGACTGGGCACAGCTGGACGCCCGCCGAGTGGCCGATCGCGCGGTGCAGAAAGCGATCGCGTCGCGCAAACCGGTGGCGCTCGAACCGGGTCGTTATACGGTGATTCTCGAACCGCAGGCCGTGGGTGATCTGGTGCAGCTCATTTCCAACTACGCCGATGCGCGCAGCGCCGACGAAGGGCGCAGTCCGTTTGTGAAAGAGGGCGGTGGCAACAAGGTTGGCCAGAAGATCGCCGACGAACGCGTGACGATTTATTCAGATCCGTCGGACCCGCAGCTGCTTGGCCAACCGTGGGACTTCGAGGGCATGCCCATCGGTCGTCAGGTCTGGATTGAGAACGGGGTGCTGAAGCAGCTCATCTACTCGCGCTTCTGGGCGAAGAAGCAGGGAAAAACGGCAACCGGTGGCCCGACCACATTCAAGATGGCAGGCGGCACACAGACCCTTGACGACCTGATCAAAGGCACGACTCGCGGCATTCTCGTGACGCGGCTGTGGTATCTGCGCGAAGTCGATCCGCGCACGATTCTCTACACGGGACTCACACGTGACGGCACGTTCCTGGTGGAGAACGGCAAGATTACCAAGTCGCTGCGCAACTTCCGATTCAACGAGTCGCCGCTGTTCGTGCTCAACAACATTGAGGCGCTCGGACAGACCGAGCGCCTCGCAGGAACGGAACGGGGTGGTGATGTGGTGATGCCATCGATCAAAGCGCGCGATTTCAATTTCACAAGCCTGTCAGAGGCAGTCTAAAGGAGTAGGCAGTCGGAAGTCGGGAGTCGGCAGTACTTCCTACTGCAGTAAAGGAGTACTCTTTACTGCAGTAAGAAGTACTCTCTACTGCAGTAAGAAGTACTCCCTACTGCAGTAAGAAGTACTCCCTACTGTGCAGTAAACCGTACTTCCCCCTTCCGACTTCCTACTTCCTACTCCTTTAGACTGCCTCCGACAGACTCGTGAAATTGAAATCGCGCGCCTTGATTGATGGCATTACGACATCACCACCTTGTTCCGTTCCTGCGAGGCGCTCGGTCTGTCC
>JANOKE010000916.1:0-6267 GCA_031419135.1 Gemmatimonadaceae bacterium | reverse complement strand
CGCGGCCAGCGGGAGTTGATTATCGGCGACCGCGGTACGGGCAAGACGGCCGTCGCCGTGGACACGATTATCAATCAGAAGGGAACCGGCGTTATTTGCGTGTACGTCGCCATCGGTCAGAAGGCGTCAACCATCGCGTCGGTGGTGGAACGACTGCGCCAGACCGGCGCGCTGGAGTACACGATCATTGTTGCGGCGTCGGCGTCCGATCCGGCGCCCATGCTGTACATCGCCCCCTACTCGGGCTGCTCGATGGCCGAGTACTTCATGTACAACGAAGGCAAGCCCACGCTGTGCGTGTACGACGACTTGTCCAAACAGGCGGCGGCTTATCGTCAGTTGTCGCTGGTGCTGCGTCGTCCGCCGGGCCGTGAAGCGTATCCGGGTGACGTGTTCTATCTCCACAGCCGCCTGCTCGAGCGCGCCGCGAAGTTGCGCGAAGACGACGGCGTGGTGGATGGCAAGAACATCCTCAAGGCGGGGGGCTCACTCACCGCACTGCCCATCATTGAAACACAGGCCGGTGACGTGTCGGCGTACATCCCGACGAATGTCATCTCGATCACGGATGGGCAGATCTTCCTCGAGACTGACTTGTTCAACGCCGGTGTGCGTCCCGCGGTAAACGTTGGTATCTCGGTGTCACGCGTCGGCGGTTCGGCGCAGATCAAGGCCATGAAGGGCGTGGCCGGTCGCTTGCGACTTGACCTGGCGCAATACCGCGAACTGGAAGCATTCGCCGCGTTTGCGTCCGACCTCGATGCCGCCACCAAGCGTCAGCTCGATCGCGGCGCGCGCACGGTGGAAATTCTCAAACAAGGGCAGTACGCACCGTTCACCGTTGAAGAACAGGTGATGGTGATTTACGCCGTTTCGAACGGTCTGCTGGACACGCTGCCGGTCTCGCAGATCCGCGCCTGGGAGAAGGGCTTCCTGGAATTCGTAAAGACGCAATTCCCGCAGGTCCCCGATGCAATTCGCGCAACCAAAGCGCTGTCGAAGGAAATGGAATCCGACCTCAAGCGCGCCATCGAACAGTACGCCAAGCAGTAAAAGTACTCCCTACTCAAATTCGCGTACTCTGTACTCAGTTGTAGTACTCCCTACTCAGTTGTAGTACTCAGTACTCAGTTCGTCGTACTTCCTACTTCCTACTTCTTACTTCCTACTCTGTTCAATGGCCAAAGGCCGAGAACTCAAGGGTCGCATCAAGTCCGTCGAGAACACGCGCAAGATCACGCGGACGATGGAGATGGTGGCCACGTCCAAGATGAAACGCGCGACTGATCGCGTCGCGGCCGCGCGTCCCTACGCCAATGCGCTGGGCGACATGCTTGGGCACCTGTACTCGTCCGATCTGGCTCAGCAGTTTCCGTTGCTGCGCCGTCCAAAGCACACGAAAACTGTGGCCCTGCTGCTGATCACGGCCAACCGCGGCTTGTGCGGTGGGTTCAACGCCAACCTGATCAAGGAAGCGCGTGCCCGCATCGCCGAGTGGGAAGCGGCGGGCATCACGGTCGAAATGCACATCGTGGGCAAGAAGGGCATTGGGTTTTTCAAGTATCTGGGGAAGCCCATCGCTTCGCAGCACACCGACATCACCGACAAACCGTCGGCGGCAGATGCCGCGCGACTGGTGGATAGCCTGATGACCCGGTTCGCAGCCGGCGAACTGGATGCGGTGTACGTGACCAGCACGAAGTACAAGTCGGCGCTCACGGCGCCACCGGGTACCTCGGCCGTGTTACCGGTGACGCCACCAACCGGTGCGGGCGCGACGCGTGATTTCCTGCTCGCCCCTTCGGGAGCCAAAATTCTGGAAGCGTTGCTGCCCGCCTATGTTCGCAACGCCGTGTATCGGTCGCTGGCCGAAGCGGAAGCCGGGTTTCAGAGCGCGCAGCGCACGGCCATGAAGAACGCAACGGACAACGCGACCGACCTGCTGCAAGTGTACAAGCGGACGTACAACACGGCCCGCCAGGCTCAGATCACGCAGGAAATCGCCGAAATCGTCGGCGGTGCCGCGGCGCTGTAAGAGCACTTTCGCACCACATTCCTCAACGCATTCGTCTCATGGCTACTACTGTCGCTTCCAACGCAATCGGCAAGATCATCCAGGTCATCGGCCCCGTCCTCGACGTCGAATTCGAGACCGACTCGCTGCCTGAGCTGTATAACGCGCTGCGCATCGACGCGGTCGCGCCGAGCGGCCAGACCATTTCGGTCGTCGTCGAAGTCCAGCAGCATATCGGTCGTAACCAGGTGCGCGCAGTGGCCATGTCCAGTACGGACGGGGTGACGCGTGGCATGGAGGTGACGGATACCGGCGCAGCCATCTCGGTGCCGGTTGGCGCGCCGGCGTTGGGCCGCATTCTGAATGTGTTGGGCGAGCCCGTCGATGACGGCGCGCCGATCCCAGCCGATGCGCTGCGCTGGCCCATTCATCGCAAGCGTCCCGACTTCGTCGATCTCGAACCGAAAACGGAAGTCTTCGAGACCGGCATCAAGGTGATCGACTTGGTGGCACCGTTCGTGAAGGGTGGCAAAATCGGGCTGTTCGGCGGTGCCGGGGTCGGCAAAACGGTCATCATCCAGGAGCTCATCAACAATGTCGCCAAAGGACACGGCGGCAAGTCGGTGTTCTGCGGCGTGGGCGAGCGCACGCGCGAGGGGAACGATCTTTACCTCGAGTTCAAGGAAGCGGGGATTCTCGACAAGGTGGCGCTGATCTACGGTCAGATGAATGAGCCGCCGGGCGCGCGATTGCGCGTGGCGCTGTCCGGGCTCACCGTGGCCGAATATTTTCGCGACGTGGAGAACGCCGACGTGCTGGTGTTCGTGGACAATATTTTTCGCTTCACGCAGGCCGGGTCGGAAGTGTCCGCCCTGCTGGGCCGCATGCCCAGTGCGGTGGGATATCAGCCCACGCTGGCATCGGAAATGGGCGACTTGCAGGAACGCATCACCTCCACCCGCAATGGCTCGATCACGTCGGTGCAGGCCATTTACGTTCCGGCTGACGACCTGACCGACCCGGCGCCTGCCGCCGCGTTTGCACACCTGGACGCGACCGTCACGCTCAACCGCAAGATCACCGAGCTGGGCATTTATCCTGCTGTGGATCCACTCGACTCGGGCTCGCGAATTCTCGACGCACAGTACGTGGGCGAGCGGCACTACACCGTCGCATCCACGACGAAACAAATTCTGCAGCGCTACAAGGAGCTGCAAGATATCATCGCTATTCTTGGCATGGACGAACTGTCGGAAGACGACAAGAAGGTTGTCGGGCGCGCACGCCGTTTGCAGCGATTCATGTCGCAGCCGTTCGCGGTGGCCGAACAGTTCACCGGTATTCCCGGCAAGTATGTGAAGCTCGAGGAAACGATTTCGTCGTTCGAGCGCATCTGCGCGGGCGAATTCGATCATTTGCCGGAACAGGCGTTCTTCATGGCGGGCGGCGTGGACGACGTGGTGGAAAACGCGAAGAAATACCAAGGGTGATCGTGAGCGACGCGTTGCAGGTTTCGGTGATCTCACCCGAACGGGTGCTGTTCGAAGGGGCGGCGCGTGGCGTCATCGCGCCGTCGTTTGACGGCGAGCTGGGAATTTTGTCGATGCACGCGCCATTGATGACGTTGTTGGGACGCGGCACGCTGCGCGTGGCGACCCTGGACGGGGAAATACGCTTCAGCGTGGATGGTGGTTTTCTGCAAGTGGTGGACAATCAGGTGCGCGTGGTGACGGAGCGTGCCGAAGCGATCGGCGCGGTGACCTGAGCGGTTGACGGCGCCAGGATGCGTGCGCAGATGAAGGGCGATCGTCCGGTTTTTATTCGGCGAATTCGTCGTCACGTTCAATGTTGCGTTGTGCGGCTTCGGGGCGCACTGGAACGGTGAAGGGCATGGCGACCGGAGAGCGTATGGTGTGGTCATGCACACTCCCACCAATCTCCGCGTGCTTGAACGCGCGTTCGCCCTTGTCGTTGCGCTTCATCGGGCCAGTCTGAAGGAGACCACCCGCGCCGCGAGTCGTGCGCCGGGGCTGTGCGGGCAGCTGTTGCGCGCCGCAACCGCGATTTCCTCGCATATCGTGGAGGGTGCTGGGCAGGCCACCGGGGCGCAGTTTGCGCGATTTCTGTCAATGGCCATCGCATCCGCGACCGAAACGGAGCATCAACTCGAACTCGCGGTTACCCTCGAACTGTTCCCGAACTACGGGTCGCGATTGGTCGAGGAAGTCCGGGAGATCCGGCGCATGCTGCATGGGCTTCGCAAGCGGGTACTGGAAGACGCCGATCACGGAACTGCTTGAAAACGATCTTATTGAAGAGCTTGCTACAGGTCGAAATCTCAGTGATGGAACGAATTGGTGACGCCGACGCGTGAGCGATTGTTAGTGAGTTGTCGATGGCTGGGTCGGCGGCCGTGACGAGGCGAGGCGAAATCGCGCCTCGCGATTCGCCCGCAACCCCACTAAGTCATTGACACGACCGGGGCTGACGCTAGTTTGCCGCCCATCGTAGTCGTCATCGCAATCGGTTTCGTTCCATTGCGGTCATTGTGACCGTCGCCACCGTATTTCACACGCGCCTTCGCGTCCGCGCGAGGGCGGGTTGTACGACTTGGTTCGCCGACCGACGCGTGCTGCGCGATCGGTTTCTCAGTGTCGCAGGAGCAACGTGACGGGAACGGACCTTTGGTTCGCCCGTGGGTTGCTGCTGCGGCGTAGCATACGTTTGGCGCGTTGGTGCATCGCGTCGATCGTTCGTCTCGTGGCACTACCCTCCCGGAGGAGCAGATGAAGTTTCTCGGACGTCGTTGGCTGTTTGCGACGGTACTCGGTGCGGCCTTGGCTACACCGTTCGCCGTCACGCAGGCCCAGACCGGCAAATTGACCGGCATCGTGACTGACGCAGAAACCGGTCGGCCAATCGAAGCTGCGGCCGTGGTAATCACTGGCACGACGCTTGGCTCCATCACCAGCAGCAGTGGCCGGTTCTTCATCATTCAGGTGCCGCCGGGTACCTACACCGTGGCGGCGCGACGCCTCGGCTTCCAGAGCGTGCAGGCGACGAACGTCCAGATTACGATCGACGGGACGCGCGAACAAAATTTCAAATTGAAGGCGTCCAACCAAACACTGGCGGCGATCACGGTGCAGGCCGACCAGACTCCACTGATCGAGCGTAACCAGGTTGGTTCGGCGTCGGTCGTCACGGCCGAACAGATTCAGTCGCTTCCGGTCACCAGCATTGCCGGTGTGTTGGCGCTCCAGCAGGGGTTCACCGAAGTGCCAAATAACACATCAGTGATTTCGCTGGCGGAAGAGCAACGCAGTACGACGCAGCCCATCCGCGTGCGCGGCGGTCGTGGCGGCTCGACGCTGTCGATGATCGATGGCATTCCGATCAACAACCCGCTGTTTGGCAGCGACGTGGTGAGTCTCAACCCGCTCGCGGTACAGCAGGTGAATTTCCAGCGTGGCGGCATGGACCCGCAGTACGGCAACGCGCTGTCCGGCGTGATTAACCAGGCGGTGCGCGAAGGGGGTTCGGAAGTGTCCGGCTCGATCAACTTCCAGAACTCCACCCTTCCCGGTGCCCTCTTTGGCAACGAGCAGGACAAGCTGCTCGGTCTCAATCTGTTGAACGGCTATCTCTCGGGTCCGGTCCCCGGTACCAACGCCAAGATTCGTTACGCGGTGTCGGGCCAGGTGCAAAGCCAGGCAGCGCGTGTACTCCGTTTTGACAACGACGTGTTCACGGCCAACGGCTCGCAGTCCATTCTCGGGCGCGCCGATGATCTGCCGCCCAGCTCGCGTGACCTGAACGGCGGGTGGCAGGGATACGGTGGGAACCAGAACTCGCAGGTGGTTGGCAAGCTGACCTTCCTCCCGTTCAACAACACCACCATCAAGGTCACAGCGGTAGGCGCCGAGCGCGCCACGCGCAGGTATGATCGCCGTTTGTACTACAATTATCGCGGCGATCCGCTCAAGCTGGTGAACAACCGTGCCGACTCGTTGAACATCCTGACCGACGGTGGGAACCGTTTTTCGCAGGACCTGATGCAGCCGTCGGTGAGCGACAAGGGCCGGGTGATCATTGGCTCGCTGGAACAGCGTTTCGGTCGCAGCAACGTGCAGCTGCGCGTCGGTCAAACGACGTTCGAGCGCGTCACCTGCCCGTACTTCCTGGGTACCTGTATTCCGGGGCCGTTCTTCCGCCCCAATTTCAACCAGAACTTCCTGAGCCCGTCGCCCACC
>JANOKE010000915.1:0-1418 GCA_031419135.1 Gemmatimonadaceae bacterium | reverse complement strand
TGCTGCGCGCATTGCGGGCCAGATACTCGCGCGCGCTTGCAGAATTGTCCGGTGACAGCAGCGAGAGCGCCGCACAGGCGGCCATCTCGACATGCAACGGGAAGTAGTGCGTATTCTCCGTCCAATCGTAGAAATCCTGTCCGATCGTGACGTCGACGCCGTCGAGAAGCGCGTCTACCACTCGGCGCACCGAGACGATCGCCAAAAGTCCAACGGCACCGGTGCGATACACGGCGCTCGTCGTGGGGCCGGAATTGTGCAGCACGGGTACGTAGTCGACCGAGGGCATCACGCGGCCCTCTGCTGTTCGGCCAGCGCGGCGACGCAACTGTCGCGGATGGACAAGAGATGTGTGATGGTCTGTTCGACGTCGGGCAGTGTCGTGCCCGTCAACGGCTGCGCCGGCGTGCAGCAGGTGGCGATGATGCCGTGCAGGAACTCCAGGTCGGCGGGCGGCAGCGACGTCTGCGAAAGTCTGTGCCGCACATCGATAGCCCACGTGCGGTGTGGGCCGAAACCGTTCACCTCGGCGCCGTCGAACGCCACCTCGCTCACCAGCGTGGCGACGGTCTCCGCCGTGGTGGCCGGCACGAGTGTGGTCTCAAGGACCGTGGGCAATACGGACCACGCCATCATAAGCGCATCGAGTTGCGGCAGTTCGGCCAGCGCGGTGCAGAGTGCCTCTCCGCGAACCACCGCCGTGATGCCGGGCAGTGTGAGCGACAGCAGCGCGCGTCGCAGCGGATCGCGCACCGACAGCAGCGTGCGGCGCGGGTCATCATTGGCCATCGATGTTTCGCGCCACGCGGCCTCGTGCGCGGCCAGTAGTGCGGTGCGTGAGATGCGGGTGCGCACCACGTCGGGAATGGACGACAGCAAGGCGGCGCGACAGGCGCGTTCGTCGCCGGACAAGCCGAGTGCGAGATGCGCGGCGCGCACGGCCACCATGTTGCGCAAGAGCGTCGCGGCTCGGCGTCCACCGATGACGATCTTCGCAGCGCCCAGCTTGGCGATGAGCACGTCTACATACGAAGCGAGTGCGTCGCCCGATTCCGCGCGCACCGTGGGGATGAGCGCCTTGGTGGCGTGCACCAGTTGGCGCACCGAGTTTGCGGCACTTGGCGATGGCGCGTCGCCAATGCCGCCAATGATGAGTCGACGGTCGGCGTCGGCCAAGTCGGCGAAGCGCGGCAAGGAGACGATGAACGCGAAGCGATCGGCCAGCGCAGGATCGAGCGTTTCGACGCCATCGTAGCGGCTGTATGCATCGCTGTCCTGCGCATCGGGCGGCGGGTTGGTGGCGGCCCATCGATAGCGCAGCTGCTCGATCGCGACACCCTGGATGCGTCGTTCATGGATGATGGGGAAGAGTTTGTTCGCGACGTCGGGCCGGCAGCGGCCGATCTCGTCAAAGAACG
>JANOKE010000914.1:0-1752 GCA_031419135.1 Gemmatimonadaceae bacterium | reverse complement strand
AGCGGTCGTGACCTTCGAGGCGTCGACCTGTTCGCTGGTGGTGTGCCCTGCCCGCCGTTCAGTATTGCGGGGAAGCAATTGGGAAGTGACGACGAACGAGATCTCTTTCCCACTGCGCTACGCCTGGTGGAGGAGTCTCGGCCACGTGCAGTCCTCCTGGAGAATGTGCCAGGACTGGCGTGTGCGCGGTTCGCAGATTACCGGAGAAACCTCTGCGTTCGCCTTAGCAGCATGGGATACGAAGTGCATATGCAAGTCTTGAACGCGAGTCATTTTGGCGTTCCGCAGCTTCGGCCAAGATTTGTACTTGTTGCATTGAGGCCTGTCGCATCGCGGCGCTTCCGCTGGCCGTCACCGACGGGAGCCGCAGTATTCGTAGGTCCGACAATTGGAGATCTGATGGCCTCAAACGGCTGGCGAGGGGCAACGAGATGGGTTCAACGTGCCGCCGGAATTGCGCCGACCCTCGTTGGCGGCTCGAAGAAGCATGGTGGACCAGACCTTGGGCCCACGCGCTCTCGACTCGCGTGGCTGGGCCTCGGGGTCGACGGTCGCGGTGTCGCCGACGCCGCGCCAGCTTCTGAATTCGCAATAGACGGCAATCCACGATTGACCGTGAGGATGGGAGCCCGCATCCAAGGCTTCCCCGACATTTGGCGGTTCGTGGGGAAAAAAACTGCGTCTTGGCGGCAAGTCGGCAATGCGTTTCCACCACCTGTTGCGCAGGCTGTAGGCGTTCAAATCATGAACGCGGTGTTGGGACTCGCCGATGTATTGGAACCGGAGCAGACAGCACTCGAATTAACCTTAGTAGCTGTATGAGCGAACGAGCGCTGCTGTCGCTGGCGCGTAGCACCATGCATGTCGCCCTCCTTCGCGAAGTGCTGGTGAGAAGCGTTGGTGGCATTCCGAGCAATGCTGACAAGGACAACACACTTAGCTGCGAACTCGCCAACGGTATTCTGGAGGCAATCGGGCAGTCAAAGGCCGACGATCGTCTCGCCGGTCAAATGTCGGGAAGTGTATTTGAACAAGTCGTCCATGGCTTTCTGCTCACTACGTTTCCGGCGCTTGCTCACCTCAGACCTGGACGTTGGGAAGTGAGGCAGCTTTCGCCCACGCGTGCGCGTTCACGAAACGTCATTCGGGAGACTCCGGCCCCGCGAGGCATTTCTCAGTTCGAGCAGTACGCCCACCTACACGATCTCGAGCTCGCTACGCGTGCATCGAAATCTCTGGCCGCTATTCTTGGGAATGACTACCTGATCACTCCGGATATTGTGGTGCTGCGAGAACCAGAGACCGATGAGGTGATAAACTCTCATGGCATCATCGTGGACGATACCGTGGCTTTGCGCGCGAGCCTTCGTGCTGGCAATTCGACACTTCGAATTCTTCATGCGAGCGTCTCCTGCAAATGGACTCTTCGCAGTGATCGCGCGCAGAACGCGCGGTCAGAAGCGCTGAATTTGATTCGAAATCGCAAAGGTAGACTTCCACATATTGTCGTTGTGACGGCCGAACCGCTCCCCAGCCGTCTGGCGTCCCTGGCGCTCGGAACGGGCGATATCGACTGCGTCTATCATTTTGCATTGCCCGAGCTGCAGGCCGCTGTCAACAGAGGAACGCACGAGGACGCGAAGGACATGCTCGCCATCATGGTCGAGGGCAAGCGTATTCGCGACATCGGCGACTTACCACTCGACCTCGCTATTTGAGTCGGTGCCAAAACGACGTTGCCGCGCCACATTA
>JANOKE010000913.1:0-5385 GCA_031419135.1 Gemmatimonadaceae bacterium | reverse complement strand
GGCGGACGGAGAGCGTCTCCGGTGATGATCCCCGACGTCAACGTGCTGGTGTACGCCGCCCGCGATGACGCCGACCGGCACGTTGATTATCGCGCCTGGCTGTCGGAGACATTGGCTCGAGACGAGCCATTCGGGCTTTCGGAGCTGGTGTTGTCAGGTGTCGTTCGGGTGCTCACGCATTCGCGGGTGTTCGACCCGCCCATGCCGATCGCCGATGCGCTGTCGTTCGTCGATGCGCTTCGAAGGCAACCGCGCGCCGTTGCACTTCGCCCGGGAGAACGCCACTGGAGTTTGTTCGTCGATCTGTGTCGAATGGGAAACGCGCGCGGCAATCTGGTGGCGGACGCATACCATGCTGCGCTCGCGATCGAGGCCGGCGCGGAGTGGATCACGACAGATCGCGATTTCGCTCGCTTTTCCGGACTGCGCTGGCGACATCCACTGGGTTAGCATGCTTGCAATTGAAAGAATATTGAGTAATGCTTCCACTATGAACCGAGTGGCTACACGCCCCATCACGGCCCGTCCGGATGCTGCAGCCGTGCTCACCAAAGCGCTGCTGCGCGCCGCCGAACGACTGGCCGTGCGGCAACGCGATCTGGCCAAGATCCTCGGCTCAAGTGAGGCCTCGGTGTCGCGCCTCAACCAGGAACGAAAGCTCGAACCGTCCGGCAAGGAAGGCGAGCTCGCACTGCTCTTCCTGCGCGCCTACCGCAGTCTCGATACGCTCGTGGGCGGGGATGAGGCCGCGGCGCGGGAATGGGTGCATGCCCCCAACACGCACGTCGGAGGCATCCCCGCCGAACGCATGCGCACGGTGGAGGGGCTGGTCGATGTCGTCCGATATCTGGACGCAGTGCGCGGGACACTCTGAGGTTCGCTCACTCAGGCTCACGCCGTGGCGGGTGGTCGAATCCCAGCATCAGGTGTCCACTCGCAAGCTCGTTGATACGCTGGAGGAACAAGCCCTCCTTGAAGCGCTGATCGACGCCGCGAAGCCACGCGACATCACCAGCGAGCGTCTGCACTATCTGCTGTCCACACCGTTCCGCTATCCACCGCTCCCGTTTGGATCGCGTTTCGGTGCGCGGCGTGAACGCGGCATCTGGTACGGCGCGGAAACTGTCGCGACCGCCATGGCCGAAGTGGCGTACTATCGTCTGGTCTTCCTTGAGGGCACCTCCGCGTCGCTGGCACGCATCACGGTGGAGCTCACCGCCTTTCGCGTGCATGCCCGAACCGCGCGCGCCGTTGATCTGGTGGCTGAGCCGTTTGCGTCGCATCGACGGGCCATCGCAAGCCCAAGGCGGTACAGCGCCACCCAGGCGCTGGGTGCGGCCATGCGCGCCGACCGCGTGGAGATGTGTCGATACCCATCAGCGCGCGACCCGGAGAGCGGCGCATGCGTGGCCATCTTCGTTCCTGGAGTTTTTGGACGCCGTGCGCCGCAGGGGATTCAGCGCTGGCAGTGCTCCGCGAGTCGCGAAGCTGTTGAGATGTTGCGTCGCGATTTTACCGCAAGGGAATCGCTGCGGTTCGAGCGGATCGTGTTTCTGGTGAACAGTCACCTGCCAATGCCGGCGGTCGAATAGCACGGCCTCCGAGTGTTCAATGATCGCGATGAAAGTCATCTACACTTGTCTATTTGTGCGCTATACTTGACATACTGACTGCTATAATATACACTTCTGCAAACGGGAGGCAGTCACATGGCGCTTGAGGGCTTGGGGAATCGGATTCGGGTGGCGCGAGCCGAACGGCGGCTATCGCAGGAACAGCTCGCCGCGCTCGCTGGAGTGACGCGGCAGACGATCGGCGCGATCGAGAACCAGCAGTACTGCCCGTCCGCGCTCCTCGCCTTCCAGCTGGCGAAGCAGTTGGAGAAGCCGGTTGCAGAACTCTTCTTTCTTGAAGGAGGCGAATCATGACTACGACACTGGTGCAGCGCGACGAACGAACCTCTGCCATCGAGTGCGCGGGATTTCGCTGGTCTTATGCACCACTTGACTGCCCATCGGCGCTTGTGCGCTTGGTGAACCCGAGGGCGAACGCCGCGTTCTTCTCGCCCGGAAGCGCCACCGCTCACCGGCGCCTTGGAGCACGTTGCTGTTCAGACGGCGAATGGACGTTGACCCGCCTCCGATCCCAGCGTCTGCTGCTCTCTGACAATGCGGTCGTACAGGCGATCCAGCGTCTCGTCCACCTCATCGCTGGCTGGATAGTCACGTGCGACCAGCTGCATGCCTCGCCACGGGTCGATCGCGAAGTCGAAGTCACCGGCTACCGACTTCACCTTGGAATTGTCGAAGATGACCGACGACGACTTGTCGCCATGCAGGGGGCCCAACCACTCTGGCCTGTAACGCACCAAGGTGTCGGCCGCGACGTGCACCCACTCCGGACGTGCGACGCCGAGTGCGGCGGCCATCGCTTCGAAGATCTCGTTCCATGACCACGAGTGGCTATGCGTGATGTGGAATGCTTCGCCCAACGCCCGTGTGTTGCCAAGCAGACGGGCGAACGGTCGCGCGAAATCGCTGGCGTGCGTCACCGTCCACAGTGATTCGCCGTCGCCGTGCACCACGACAGGCAGACCGCGGAGCAGTCGGGATACTTCGCCGCCGAGCGGTGTTGGCATCTTCGTGCGGTACGTGTGACTCGGTCTGACGATCGTATATGGCAAGTGGTGCTGCCGCGTCAGCAACCCCTCCATCTCCGCCTTCGCGCGTGAGTACGCCCAGTACGGATTGGCGAGCGGCGTTTGTTCTGTGATCGGAAGCTGCCGAACCGGTTTGCGATATGCCGATGCTGAGCTGATGAACACGTATTGACCGCAGGCGCCCGTGAAACGGGCAATGTCACGCGCGATCTCGGCAGGCGTGAAGATCCTGAATTGGCAGACCACGTCGAAATGCTTGCTGGCGAGTTGTTGGCAGGCGGCATCGTCATTGAGATCTCCGGTGATGAAGTGACAGGGCGCCGGCAAGCCGTTGTTGTGATGCCCGCGATTGAACACCGTCACGTCGTGTCCCAAAAGAACCGACTCGTGGATGCAATCGAAACTGATCTCGCCGCTTCCGCCAATGTAGAGCACACGCATGGGACGTTTCATCGCACGAAGGAGGTGGTCGACTGCAGGATGGCAAGCTCCGTCCGCATCGCCGAACGATAGTCGCGAGAAGGTCAGGGCGCTGCAGGCACCCGCGTTGGACTTCCTTCACCCGCTGGTGCTACGTTGACACGGCGTTCACTGGTGTCGCTACTGTCACCGGAGCGCTCCGTGCGGACCCGCTCTCAGAGAGGCGACATGGTGACGATCGATTTGCAGCCTACCCTGCGCGGGGCGCTTATTGAACTGCGGCCTTTGCGCGCGGACGACTGGGACGCGCTTTACGCGGTGGCGTCGGATCCGCTGATCTGGGAGCAGCACCCTGATCGCGAGCGCTACACGGAACCGATATTCCGCGAGTTTTTTCGCGTAGCGCTGGAGTCGCAGTCGGCGCTGGTGGCAACCGATGTGCAGAGTGGGCGCGTTGTCGGCTCCTCACGATATCACGGCTACAACGAGACGCTGCGCGAGATCGAAATCGGCTGGAGCTTCCTCGCACGGTCACACTGGGGTGGGCGCCATAACGGCGAGATGAAGCAGCTGATGCTGCAGCACGCCTTCCGGTTCGTTGACCGTGTGATTTTCGTGATCGGACCACAGAATGTCCGATCACAGCGGGCCGTTCAGCAGATTGGTGCCGTATTGGTTGGCCCCCTCACGGTGCGCGGTCAGGAGAGCATAGTTTATCGCCTCGTCAAGCCTCAGGATATCCGGTGATGTTACACGGTTCCTGGAACCATTCGGATGCGCGGGTAACTTGAGAAATTCCGCGCGCACTCCCTCTCATTAACCTCGAGGCTTTCAGTGTCCCCCGATGCGTCCGCCACCCTGGTCATCTCTCCGCCCCAGTTCCTCACTCACTGGCAATCCCATCGCCGCCTGACGCGGCGCACCATCGCCGCATTTCCCGACGATCAGCTCTTCACTTTTGCGGTGGGCGGTATGCGCCCGTTCGGCGCGCTTGCGAACGAAATGCTGGGCATGGCGGTGCCCACCGTGCACGGCATCATTACCGACACGTGGGACAGCTACGTGCCGGGTGCCGCGACCTCGAAGGATGAGGTGCTCGCGCAGTGGGACGAGAACACAAAGCAGCTTGACACCACATTCGCGCAAATCCCGGTCGAACGATTTCAGGCCGTCATGAGCGCATTTGGTCAGTGGACCATGCCCGGCTACGACCTGCTGCTGTACATCGTGGACAACGAGATTCATCATCGTGGGCAGGGCTACGTGTATCTGCGCGCACTCGGCATCGAGCCGCCGCCCTTCTACGACCGGAGCTGATGCAGCGCGCGCTACAGCGACGTTCCGCCGATGGGCAGGCGCGCCCGAAGGAAATTCGCAGCGACTCGAACGAATACCGTCGACCGGGAGCTACGCGAATGCCGGCGTGGCGCGCGACCCGGCACGCGCCGCCTGGCGAATCTCGGAAATGCTCGCCAGCGCGCGAAACGCAATACCAGAGCTGACGATCGCTGCGGCACCTCCTTGCTCGCGATCCACCAGCCCAACCACGAGGACAACGTGCGCGCCGGCAGCACGCGCGGCCTGCACGGCTTTGAGTACCGATTGTCCGGACGTAATCACGTCGTCCACGATTGCAACGCGTTTCCCCTGCGGATTTACTCCTTCCACATGTTTCTCAAGCCCGTACTGCTTGGGCTCTTTTCGCGCCACGAAGCCCGATACGCGTTTACCCGTTCTGGCGCTGGCAAATACGGTGCTCGCCACGATCGCATCGGCGCCCATCGTGAGCCCTCCAACCGCTTCAATGTCGAATTCCTCCACCAACGTCATCATCATCTCCCCAACGAGCACCATCCCGTCGGGATCGTATGTGACTTGTTTTGCGTCGAGATAAAAGTCACTGCGTGCGCCTGACGACAGCAGAAATTCGCCCTCCTTGTAGGACTTTTCGAGCAGGAGAGCAACAAGCTGCGTGTTGTTTGGCATGCCAGCTCCAGTTGAGGAATGGGTGACCTGTTTCCAAAGGTAAGTCCTTTCAGCCCACGCAGGTACCATCGCATTGACATATTCCTGGCTCGTGGCCAGACTCCGAAATGATTGAACCCGATCATCGGGGCGCCAACATTACAGGCGCGCCCAGTGATGCTCAAGCGCCTCCGCACGCTTGGCGTTTTCCTGAATGATGAAACAGGTCGCCAGACTACGACGGAACCAAAACCGCGGCGTGAACGCGACGCCGACACGTTCGATGTGGACTTCGAGTAGAACGCGCGTATCCTGATACATGCGCGCCGGACCCCTTCGGA